>CALGTJ010000080.1 GCA_937901435.1 uncultured Rhodobacter sp.
GAAAATGGGATAAAACTATCCCAGTTGGTGGACCACTTCAGTGGGGGCACTCCAACAGTTGCCGCTGTGACGGGGCCTTTTTCGTTTTGAACCGGCGATATTGGCTTTGAAACTTTCGCTTTTTGTTCACTTTTTGTCAGGGGGTGCTTTGCACCCTTAAGACGTTGTTTTTGCTTCCTATCTTTCTGGCTTGCAAATCCGTGTACACCGGTTCGATTCCGGTACTCGCCTCCATTTACTTTCAAGCACTTAGACAGAAACTCAAAACCAAAAAATGAGTTTCAAACACGGATACTTGAAAGCTTTCACGGAACAGCTTTACTGTCCCAACATCCAGCAGAAAAGCTTGTGGGAGACAGATGGGTGTCCGCAGGAACTCCGCGGATGGCCAAAACCGCCCAAGCATAAGAATTTTCAATACTATCTCCAGTATTGTATCGCTGGCTGAAACATCTTTTCCCGCTAGGTTTCGAGAATATGGCTACCAACGGCCTCAAATCTATCCGTCGCCCCTCCATCTTGAGAGAGGTGCCACAACAGAAACTACGTTGCCTTCTGTCTTTCGTATCGACGCATACTCGGGCCTTCCTTCAGGCCACGACGAGACCAACCCAACGGGGGGCGCTGCCCAATCAGGACGAAGCAAGGCATTCGACCCGCTGGCCGTCATCGAACAGCAGCAAATCTTCGGGCGAAACCGACAGGCCCACTTCATCGCCCTGCGTGAGGGATTTGTGGTGTCTCGATTTGACTTTGAGCGCCGCGCCGTCCGAGGTTTTGAGACCGAAAACGCGGTCGATCCCGAGATTTTCAATCGTCTCGACGGTGGCGCGCGGGAGGTCGCCCACCTCCTCTTTGAGGTGGATATGCTCGGGCCTGACGCCAACCCTGACGGCTTCGGGATCGCGCGCGGCGCCCTCCGGCTCGAAATCAACGCCGAGCACGGGGCAATGCAAGGCGCCGCCTCTTGGTTGTACGGCGAAGAGATTGAGCGGTGGAGAGCCAATGAAATAGCCGACGAACTCGTTTTGCGGCCGCTCGAACAACTCCTCGGGTGGGCCCGATTGCTGCACGCGCCCGTCCATCATCACCACCACTTCATCGGCAAAGGACATCGCCTCCGCCTGATCGTGGGTGACGAGGATCATCGTGATCCCCGTGGAGCGGTTGATCTCGCGTAGCTTGCGGCGCAGGTCGAATTTCATTTGCGGGTCGATGACGGTCAGCGGCTCGTCGAGAAGCACCGCGCTCACATCATCGCGCACCAACCCGCGCCCCAGAGAGATCAGCTGCTTTTGATCGGCGCTGAGTTTGCGCGCGGGCTGGTCGAGAATATCCGACAGATCGAGCAGCCCCGCGATATGGGTGACGCGTTCGGCGATTTTCACAGGCGCCCATTTGCGACACTCCAGCGGGAAGGCGAGATTCTGGCGCACGGTCTTGGTCGTGTAGATCACGGGAAACTGGAACACCTGCGCGATATTGCGCGCGGCTGTGCCTGCCTTCGTGACGTCGACCCCATCAAAGAGCAGCTGCCCGTCGGAGGGTTCCAGCAGACCCGAAATGATATTGAGCATCGTGCTTTTGCCACAGCCCGACGGGCCGAGCAGCGCGTAGGTCTTGCCGTCTTCCCATGTCAGATCCACGGGTTTGAGCGCATAATCGGCATCGGAATTCGGATTGGGCGCATAGGAATGGCCGAGGTTTTTTAGAGTGATTTCCGCCATCAGTCAGCCCTTTCGGTGATATTGTTGCCGCTCTGCGAGAAGAGCATGAGCGCATTGGGGTCGAGCGCGACATTGAGGCTGTCGCCATTGTGAAATTCGTGGATACCGTCGACCAACATGACCGCGTTTCCGAAGGGGAGGTTGAGGTGGACAATCGTGTCCGAGCCCGAGAATTCGGCCAGAGAGACGCGCGCTTCGATGTCGCCGCCAATGCTCAGCGCATCGGGGCGGATGGCGATTTGCACGGGGCCGTCGGGGGGCAGGATCAGATCGGCTTGGCCCGGCAGGAAACCATCGGCGAAGTGTAACACCCCGCCTGTTACTTCGCCCGCGCAGATCGAGATTGGCGGGTCGGAGATAACGCGGGCCACATCGACGGTGGGCGGCGCGTCAAACAGCGTGCCCGGGTCGCCTTGCGCGACGATCCGACCCTCGTGCATGACGATCAGCTCATTGCCCAACTGCATAGCTTCGGCGGGTTCGGTGGTCGAGTAGAGGATGATCCCTTCGGCGTTTTCATGCAGCAGGCGAGGAAACTCCTCGCGCAATTGTTCGCGAAGTTTGTAGTCGAGGTTGGCCAGCGGCTCGTCCATCAGCAGGATGCGCGCATGTTTGACGATGGCGCGGGCCAGCGCGACGCGTTGCTGTTGTCCCCCCGACAACTCGGGCGGCATGCGCGTCTCGAAGCCGCCAAGGCCGACCAGCGCCAGCGCCTCTTTTGCACGTGCCCGCGCGGCCGCTTTGCCTTGGCCTTTGCGCCGCAGTGGGAAGGCGACGTTGTCGAGCACATTGAGGTGCGGGTAGTTGATGAATTGCTGGTAGACCATCGCCATTTGGCGCGCGCGGATCGGGGTGCGCAGGAGGTCGTCTCCATCAAGATAGACAGCGCCCTCGCTGATCTCGTCGAGACCGATCAGGGTGCGCAGCAATTCGGTTTTCCCTGCGCCCGTGCGGCCCAGAATAGTGTAGATTTTCCCCGCTTCGAAATGTGCGCTAAGCGATTGGAGCGGCACTTTCGGGTCGGATGTGGAGAGGTTTTCTAGTGTCAGCATGGTGTTACCTGAAAGCTCCTGCGAGGGATCCGCGCGACATGAAGCGCTCCACGACCACAGCGACCAAGGCGAGCGGTGTCACCGAGATCAAAGCGAAGGCGGAGAGCGACCACCACGGGGTGACGGAGGAATTGAGCGACACGATGGCCACGGGCAGGAGTTGGGTTTTGGTGAAGGTCAGGATGAAGGCGAAGAAGAAGTCGTTCCAGCCGAAGATCAGGCAGAACATGCCGGCCACGACGATGCCTGCGACGGAGTTGGGTAGGATGACGCGGAAGAATGCGCCGATGGGCGTGCAACCGTCGATCATCGCCATTTCGTCGAGCTCGGGCGGGATGGAGCCGAAGAAGTCGATCATCACCCAGACCGCGATCGGCAGCAGCAGCGCGATATAGACCAGCACCAGCCCCGCGATGGTGTCGAGGGCCCCGATTTCCTTGAGCATGAGGAAGAAGGGGATGGCCAGCACGATCGGCGGCATGATGCGTTGCGAGATGAAGAAGAAGGTGATGTCCGAGTTTTTCACGAAGCCCGCGCGGAACTGGTAACGGCTGAGCCCATAGGCGGCGAGCGTGCCCAGGATCAGGGAGATCACGCTGGCGATCAACGTAACCATGGCGGAGTTGATGAAGGGGGTGACGATGTTGATGCCTTGGCTGCCGGAGGAGAAGAGCGATTGCCAGCCTTTGGTGGAGGGTTCGAATTCCAGCCACGGGATATAGGTCGCGCCACTGGTCACGGCGTTGGCGTCTTTGAACGAGGTGGACAGCGCCCATAGGAAGGGGAAGACCACGAAGGTCGACCAGCCCAGCAGGCAGAGGTATTTGGCGGTTTGATAGGTGCGGCGCATCTCAGGCCTCCTTGCCGACGAGAAAGCGCATCAGGAGTTTGGCGATGATCGTCAGGGTAATGATCATCAGCACTAGATAGGTCAGCGACAGCGCCGCCGAGTATCCAACCTGAAAGTCACGCAGACCGCGGATATAGATGTAGTAGGATGGGGTTTCAGTGGCGGTGCCCGGCCCGCCGGAGGTCAGGACATAGACAGTGTCCATGATCTTGGAGGCCTCAATCAGGCGGATGATGACCGCGCCGATGGAAACGGGTGCCATGAGCGGAAAAGTCACTTGCCAGAAGGTGCGCCATGGCCCTGCCCCGTCGATGGCGGCGGCGAGATAGGGTTCCTTGGGCAGCGAGACCAGCCCTGCGAGCAGCAGCAAGAACATGAAAGGCGTCCACTGCCAGACCTCGACCATGATCACGCTGATGAAGGCGCCCGCCGCACTCGATAGCCACGGCACGGGGCCGATACCGATCATCGAGAGGATGTCGTTGGTCGGCCCGAGGCTCTCGTGCAGCATCGTGCGCCAGATCACCGACATGACCACGGGCGTCGTCATCATCGGGATGAGGAACAGCACGCGAAAGATCCGCTGTCCCTTGGCCTCTTTCCACACCGCGAGGGCGAGGGCGAAGCCGAGGACATATTGCAGCGTCACGGTGATCAGGCTGAGGGACGACAGGCGCATGAGGCTTTCCCAGAACCGCCCGTCGGCGAAGACGCGCAGGTAGTTCTTGCCGCCGATGTAGTTGAGCCCTGCCTGATAGACGTCCCAACTGGAAAAGGAGACGCGCACGGTGAAGAGCAGCGGGAAGAGGATGATTGCGGCCAGCGTCAGAAGCGCGGGAAGCAGGAAGAAGTGTTTTGGCTTGAGCATGGATATTCACCGCCGTTGGGGCAGCGGGCCGCGGTGACGGCCCACTTTAGGGATATGGAAGGTGGTGGAGAAGTTGGGCTCGCGCGCCGTGGCCAGGGAGCAGCCGCGGCGCGCTTTGCCTTGTGCTAATCTCGGGCGACGTTAGCCGTCTTCGAGGCGCACCACGTTGGCATAGGCTTCGCGCAAGCGATCCTCACCGATGCGATCGACGATGTCGGCCCATTCCTTGGCCACGCCGTCAAGCGCCTCTTGGGCAGACTTCTGGCCCGCCATGGCTTCGGCGACGCCGTTGGCCATGGAGGACATGAACTGCCCGACGCCCGGAACACGCAGGTCGTAGACGCGGTTGGTGCTTTGCTCCATGCCCGAGAGGGTTTCGACATAGCTGTCAGCCACGTTGGCCTCCCAACCCAGACCCTGCCAGAAGGTGGTGTCGAAATGGCTGTCGCGGTAGGGGTTCACACCGAAACGACCGATTTGCAGGTCGTGGAACGTGTTCGCCTCGTTGGAGAAGAAGCACAGGAAGTCGAAGGCCATTTCCTTGTCATCCGACATCTCAGAGACGGCGGAGGACCAGCCCCATGTCATGTAGGGCGCGCGGTTGGGGGCCTCGAAGCTGTCCCATGTGCCTGTGTCGCGATTCCAGACCTCTTTGGCACCGGGCAGCGGGGCGGCGGCAACCTGGTTGCGGATGCGGCTTTCTTCCTGCTGCGCCTGAATGAAGGCGTCGTCCCACGAGTAGCTCATCAGGGTTTGACCGCCCCCGAAGGAGAATATCTCGTCGCCCAGACCGAAGCTCGATCCACCGGGCGGGAAGGCTTTCTGCGCATCGATGAACAATTCCAGACCGCGCACGAAACCGGGCGTGTTGATGAGCGGCTCCATGGTGTCGAGATCGAAGAAGAAGCCCCCCTTCACGTCGGGGTGTTTAGCATAGGGTGCGGCGCGGCTGATGAAGGCGGAGAACATCAGGTCGTCGCGCTTGGAGACCTCGGCAGAGCCGTAGTTATCCTCGCCGTCACCGTCCCAGTCAAAGCCCGAGAAATAGGCCGCAACGGCGTTATACTCTTCCCATGTTTCAGGGATTTTCAGCGCGTTGCCGGTGTCAGCCAGGTACTTTGCCTGAAGCTCTGCGTTCTCGAACACGTCGGTGCGGTATTTGAGATAGTGGCGGTCGCCGTCCATCGGGTATTGCACCATCTGGCCGTTCCATGTGGCCACGCCCTTGAAGCTGTCGGTGACGTCCGACATGCCGCTCGAGGCGCTGTAGGCCTCAGGCACGGGGGCGAGGAAACGGTTGAAATCACCGATCCACAGCGAGGCATAGAACAGCACGTCATAGGCGTTCTGGCCGCTTTGGAACGGGATCATGATACGCTGGAACAGATCGCCAAAGGGGACGTGAACGACGTTGACCTCTGCGCCGGTAAGCTCGGCGAATTGCTCCGCGTGCAGCGCCGTGGGCTCCCCGATCACGGGGATGGCGTGGGTGATGACATCAAGCGTGCGGCCCGAGTAATCCTTGGCGTCGATTGCCGCGTAGTTGCATGTCCCCGGCAGATCTTTCTCGATCCCGTAAGATGTGTAATCCGCCGCCTGCGCCATCGGTGCGCCGAGCACACCGGTAACCGCCAGCGCCACTGCGGACAGTGAGCCTGTGAATGTATGTTTCATATTTTCCTCCTAGAAATTGAATAGATGTCACGGGGCCAGGCCCCGTGTGGCCCGCCCCCGATCAGGGGACGAGAACGGCACGGCCTTTGATTTTGCCGTGGTGCAGGGCCCGAAGCGCATCGTTGGCGTCTTCGAGTTTGAACTCATGGGTTTCGAGGTTCACCAAACCGCGGTGCGCCAGTTCCATAAGCTCGGTCAGCTCGGCCCATGTGCCGACCAGATTGCCGATGATGTTTTTCTCGGTGATGACCAGATCGACGGTCGGCACCTGCACGTCCTCGCCGTAGCCGACGACGTAGTAGCTGCCCGCGTTGCGGGTCATGGCGATGCCCTTGGCCGTGGTGCCCTTCTCGCCCACGAAATCCAGAACCGCCTCGGCGCCGTGGCCTTTGGTCAGCGACAACACCGCGTCGACCTCGCCGCCATCGGCGCGGATCAGGTGGTCAGCACCGCATTCCTGCGCCAGCTGCAGGGATGCGTTAGAGGTGTCGACGACGATGATCTCGGCGGCACACATGGCGCGCAGGACCTGAATGGCGATATGGCCCAAACCGCCCGCACCGATGATGACGCAGTATTCACCGGGCATCAGGTGGCGCGTGGCTTTCTTCGCCGCGCGGTAGGCCGTCAGACCCGCATCCGAATAGGGCGCCACGTCCTTGGGGCTCAGGGTTTTGGGCAGGGCCACGATGTTGCGCGCGGAGGTCACGAGCGCCTCGGCATAACCGCCGTTCGCGTCAAGACCGGGGAAGCTGCCCTCGCCGTGCATGTCCTGACCACGACGGCAGGCCAGACAGGTGCCGTTGGAGATTTTGGGATGCACGATGACGGGATCACCGACCTTGAGCCCCTCGACCTCCGGGCCGATCTCTTCGATCCAGCCTGCGTTCTCGTGACCCAAAATCAGCGGCAAAAGCGCGTCGCCATTGGGGTCCATATGGGGGCGCCAGACGCCTTCAATCACATGCAGATCGGTGCGGCACACGCCTGCCCCGCCGATGCGCACAATCACATCGGAGCCCTTGGAAATCACCGGATCGGGCACGTCCTCATAGCTCAGCCAAGACGGCGCGGTCAGTTCATCATCATACTTGTAAAGCACTTGGGCTTTCATATTGTCCTCCATTCACGGGTATTCGTGTGTTCGAGAACAATCTGACGGCGGGCGCGGCAAATGTCGGGGCGGCGGCTGTTCAAAAACGTTAACGCTTTGGGCAATTGGCGTTCAAAAACTGAACACACGGGTTGATTTCCAAACGCCTGCAGTGCTTTTGGAGGGTGAGGAGCTGCACCATCTTTTGGGAGGACGATGTGCAATCACTATTTATGCGGGCCCGTGCCTCGCTCGAGGACAAGGGCATTTTCTCGCACGGCGCCGTGCCTGACATCATTGCGGACAGTTGGCATCGTTGCTTGCAAAGCGGCCTCGACCCCAAGGGCGAGCCGATCGACGCTGTGCTGTCCTATCAGGAGTTGCGCGAGGCCAAAGAGAAGAACGAGCGCCTGATTTCCATCGTGCGCCCCGAGCTGGAATTGCTGAGCAAACAGATCGCGGGCACCAACTACATGACCGCTTTTGCCGACCGCGAGGGCGTGGTGCTCGACGCGATTATGGACAGCGAGTTTCGCAGCTCCGATTGCTCCCGCGCCATTCGCACGGGCTCGATCTGGCGCGAGGATATGCGGGGCACCAACGCGCTCGGGCTCGCCCTGCACACGGGCCACACGGCGATGGTGACGGGCGGCGAGCACTTCTTTTCGCGCCACGGCAAGGTCTCATGTGTCTCGACCCCGATCTTCGACAGCAAGGGCGAGATTGTCGGGCTGCTGGACGCCTCATCGGAAGTCGCCGCGCGCCAATTCCACACCCAAGCCCTCGTCGCGCTGGCCGCCTCCAACATCGAGAACCGCCTCTTTATCGACGAACACCGCGACGACAACATCATTCAATTCCACCCGCGCGAGGAATACCTGACCACCCAAAGCGTCGGCATGATCAGCTTGGACGGCGACGGGGTCATCACAGGCGTCAACCGCCACGCGGGCGAGCTGCTCAAAGGCATGGACCTGAACGTGGCCAATAAATTTGCCGATCTGTTTCAGGGTGGCTTCGGTGCGGCGATGAAACCCATGGAAACGGGTGAAGTCGTGCGCCTGATAGACTGGCTGAACGCGGCCTATTTAGCGCGCATCCGGATCACGCGCAAACACAATGGGACGGCGGGCGCCAAGCGCACCGTCGCCCTCTCGGTGCCTGCGGTGTTCAACCTGCCATCGGCGCCCGACGCCCCGATCTACCGCGACGAACAGGTGCACAACAGCCTGCGACTGGCCATCCGCTCCGCGCGGGTCGGCGCGCCCTTCACCATCATCGGCGCGTCCGGATCTGGCCGCACGACCCTATCGCGCACGGTCCACGACGAAGTACACAAGGACCGCCCGTTGATTGTGGTCGACTGCCGCACCGCCAATGCCCTTGGCGAGGCCGAACGGCTGATGGCTGACATTTTGGGCGACCCTGAATGTCAGGAATTCAGCCTGCGCAGCGGTGGTACTTTGGTGCTCGAAAACCTGTCTCTTATCACCGGCGGGGCGGCGGAGAAACTGGCGCAGGTCGTCAACCGCCTCTCGCAGCTCAAACAAGGGCCAAAATGGGTGATCATCACGACGGACGGGATCGATGTCCGTGACGCCTCCCCGAACTGGCCGCGCCATGTCCAAATGGCATTCTCGTCGTTGACGGCGATGAATATCCACCTCCCTGTCCTCTCGGAGCGCTCGGATTTTGCCCAAATCGCCGCCTTTATCCTTCACGACATCTCATCGGGTCATCAGCTCTC
>CALGTJ010000081.1 GCA_937901435.1 uncultured Rhodobacter sp.
ACCAAACCCTCGCCTGAGACGCACACTCTCAAAATGGGGGGTGAGTAATTACGATCCAAGCGCGGTTATCCCGGATCGGAACGCCGGGCGGGTGCGATTGAAAGCTTCAATCACGACGGCGTTCTTATTGCGCGACGCCGCAAGCACAAACGCACTTTGCCGGTGCGTGAGATTTTGCTGTTTCTTGTGGCTGTCATGGCCTTCAAGATCGTGCTGGTCTTTGATATGGGGGCCGCCGCCTATGGGGCGAAGGCCGCTGAGCTGAGTGCCGGAACCACGATAGAGCAATGGGCCGGTTGGGCCATGCAGCTTGACCCGGTGTCGCATTTCATCGTCGATCAGGTGCGGTTCGCGGGCTGGTAAGTTTACGGGCGGATATCCGACCGGTTCCGGGCAAAAGAAAAGGCCGTGCTGAGGGATCAGCGCGGCCTTTAGTTTACCCGGTTCTGCATGATGTCGCCTTAGCGGCGCAGAGGCGAGCTCATGTTGTGGATATCGCCACGTGTCAGGCCAAGATCGTCCAGTTCGTGATCGCTGAGGCGGGACAGTGCATTGCGTGTGACGCGCGTGTCGTTCCATGCGGCGAATGTGCCGATCAGGCCAGAAAAGAAAGAGCCAGTCAGACCGCCCAAAAGGCGACCTTCAACTGCGGGACGGGAGGTTTCGTACGAAGCCATCAGAGTGATCCTTAATGTCGGTGTTTCAACTTTGGTGCGTTCTTGCGCCATTAACGGCCACGTAGGCCTATTATTTGAGCTAAACAAGAACGCTTTTTGCATGCCCACTATGCTATTTTTGCATGGCAGAATCCCATCTTAAGAGACTGGAAATATTTATAGAATTCGGATGGCGGTTTTGTCGCTTTCACGCCGGGAAGCGGCGCAAAGGAACTTTGATTGTGGCGAAATAAAGAAGCCATCCCTTGCGAGGGCTTGGCGGATGTTCGCGTTTCGTGCTATTTGGCTAAAAAGCCGGATAAAAGGCCAAGAAAAAAGCAGGTGGGCAGATGCGTGTTTTAGGGATCGATCCGGGATTGAGACGAATGGGTTGGGGGATAATCGAGGTCGAAGGATCGCGAATCTCTCATATCGCGAACGGGGTGTGTACGTCTGACGGGGATGATTTGGCGGAAAGACTGCTGAGTCTATACAACCAACTGACCGAAATTGTCGCCCGCTATGCGCCGGAAACGGCAGCGGTCGAAAAGACATTCGTGAACAAGGACGGCGCGGGTACGCTAAAGCTGGGTCAGGCGCGCGCGATTGCCATGCTGGTGCCGGCGCAGGCGGGGCTGCCGATCGGGGAATATGCCCCGAACTCTGTCAAGAAAACCGTGGTGGGTGTGGGCCACGCCGCCAAGGCGCAGATCGATCATATGGTGCGGCTGCAATTGCCGGGGGTCGCGATCGTGGGGCCGGATTCTGCGGATGCTTTGGCGATTGCACTGTGCCATGCGCATTATGCTCGGGCTTCTGGACGGATGGAGGCTGCGTTGAAGCGCGCAGATGCCGGAACGACGGGCGCGACCAAGCGACCGATGCGGGATGTGGTGTCCTACAGAAAGCGGGGCGCGGCATGATTGGACGCCTCGCCGGACGGCTTGATTATCGCGGGACGGATCATGTTCTGATCGACGTGCGTGGGGTCGGGTACATCGTTCATGTGTCTGACCGCACCATGGCCAGCCTGCCGCGGATCGGCGAGGCGGTCGCGCTGTATACCGAACTGCTGGTGCGCGAGGATCTGTTGCAGCTGTTCGGGTTTACCTCGCTGATGGAAAAGGAATGGCACCGTCTGTTGATCTCTGTGCAGGGGATCGGGGCCAAGGCCTCTATGGCGATTTTGGGGACTCTTGGCGCGGAAGGCATTGCGCGGGCGATTGCGCTTGGCGATTGGAACGCGGTCAAAGCCGCGCCCGGTGTCGGGCCGAAGATTGCACAGCGGGTGGTGAACGAGCTAAAGGACAAGGCCCCCTCTGTGATGGCCATGGGCGGCGCGGTCATGGCATCAGATGATGGCCTGATTGAAACTGATGCGCCTGTTGTCACCGGCGCGGCCGCCCCGTCAACCGCACCGCGTCCTCGAAATGGCAGCGCGGCGGCTCAGGCCGAGGCTCTGTCGGCCCTGTCCAATCTGGGTTATGGACCCGGAGAGGCGTCGCAGGCGATTGCAGAGGCCTCTGGCGTCGATCCTGACTTGCAGACGCCGGGCTTGATCCGCGCGGCGCTAAAGCTGCTGGCACCGAAGGGCTAGAGGATGAGCGAACCAGACCCGACTCTGCGCGGCACCAAGCGTCCCGAGGATGTGGACCGCGCGATGCGGCCGCAAACGCTGGACGATTTTACTGGTCAGTCCGAGGCGCGTGCGAACCTGCGCGTGTTTATCCAAAGCGCCAAGCAGCGGGGCGAGGCGATGGATCACGCGCTGTTCCATGGCCCTCCCGGTTTGGGTAAGACCACGCTTGCGCAAATCATCGCGCGCGAGTTGGGGGTGAATTTTCGCATGACTTCCGGGCCGGTCTTGGCAAAGGCGGGTGATCTGGCGGCGATCCTGACCAATCTTGAAGCGCATGACGTGCTGTTCATCGACGAGATCCACCGACTGAATCCGGTGGTCGAAGAGATCCTGTATCCTGCGCTAGAAGATTTCGAACTGGATCTGGTGATTGGCGAGGGGCCTGCCGCGCGCACGGTGCGGATCGAGCTTGCACCCTTTACGCTTGTGGGGGCGACCACGCGGCTGGGCTTGTTGACCACGCCTTTGCGCGACCGCTTTGGTATTCCGGTTCGGCTGCAATTCTACACTGTGGATGAGTTGCACGAGATCGTCGCGCGGGGCGCGCGTATGATGGATATTCCGGCCGAGGACGCCGGATTGCGCGAGATTGCCAAGCGTGCCCGAGGCACACCCCGGATCGCCGGGCGCTTGCTGCGTCGCGTGGTGGATTTTGCCGTGGTCGAGGGCGGTGGGCGACTGACCCGCGCGATTGCGGACAATGCGCTGACCCGGCTGGGCGTCGATAACCTAGGCTTAGATGGGGCGGATCGGCGCTATCTCGGCATGATCGCCGAGAACTTTGGCGGGGGCCCTGTCGGCATTGAAACGATGTGTGCCGCCTTGAGTGAAAGCCGTGACGGGCTTGAAGAAGTGGTGGAACCCTACCTGCTGCAACAGGGATTGATCCAGCGCACTCCGCGCGGGCGGTTGTTGGCCAGCAAGGCGTGGCAGCATCTGGGGCTGGAACCGCCAAGGCCCCCCGGTCAGACGGATCTGTTCGAGGGTTAGTTGCGGGGTGGGGCTGGTCGGAGTATCTGACCTGCTGTCACCCACAAGAGAGTTTCAGACATGACACCGGATGAGATCGAGGCCCTGTTCACCCGCAGCGACGGGTCTTACCTTTTTGCCCGCTGGGGGCGTGCCATTGCGCCGATTGTCTTTGGGGTCGAGGATGAGACGCTTGCGGTGGTCAAGGGTGCTTGCCAGGCGGTGGTTGCCTTGGCCGGGCATGAGATGACCGATATGGACGCAGAGCTTGGCAGCAACCTGATGGTGTTTTTCCTTCGTGATTGGGCGGAATTGCCAGAGGTGCCGGGGCTGGAGCGTCTGGTTCCTGAACTGGGCCCCCTCGTTGCGCGTCTGACAGAGGCCGAGGCGAACCAATACCGCCTGTTCCGCTTTGATCAGGCAGGCGCGATCAAGGCGGCCTTTGTCTTTATCTGTATGGACTGCGAGTTGGAAAAGGTCAGCGCCGATACGCTGGTGCTAAGTCAGATGGTGCAGGTCATCCTGCTGTGGTCGGATCGTGCGTTTCAGGACAGGTCTGCCTTGGCAAAAGTGGTGGGTGGAAAGGTTATTCTGCGCCCGGACATCGCCGATGTGATCCGCGCGGCCTATGATCCGGTGATGCCCTTCATGGCGCAGGATCCCAGTCACGCGCTGCGCTTGGCCGCGCGGTTACAGGCCGGACAAGGAGCCGGACAAGGAATTGTGAATTGACGCAGGGCGGGCGAAATGTTCCTCTGAAATCACAAAAAGCTTTGTGTTTGATAATCGGACAGAATTATAATTGATCTTATAGGGTTTTTCACACTCGTCGCCGTTCTTGGTTTTTGATTGGCGCCCTCAGAACGTGAATGCCATTATAATTGTTATTTTGAAGGGAGTTAATATGAGAAAACTGTTGATAACGGGCCTTGTTGCCTCCACTGCATCGCTTGGCGCTGTCGGAGCCGAGGCATCCTCTGGTTGGGTCAAGCAAGGCGTGTCGCTGAATGCGCGGTCTGGCCCAAGCACGAGCTATCCTGTGGTGCACACCTTTTCGTCCTGCTCTGAACTAACCTTGGGGCAATGGCAGAATGGTTGGGTTCAGGTGTCGTACAACTACCAAAACTACTGGGTGTCCGGGCAATACGTCACAAACCACGCCTGCCAGCCATATAAACCACAACACAATCCGGTCTATAAACCACAGCATAATCCGGTTTACAAAGCGCCAAGCGGCGGCGGCACCTATAAGAACTACTGATACTCTCGGTATATCAGAACTCCGGAGATGCTGGGTGAAAACCTTTTGCCTCTCTGGAGTTTGCCAAGTTATTCCGCCGTTGATCCACGACCGATGCGACCCTGTCCAAGCCGCCTGCTTGCGCTTGGCATCGTGTCTCGATAGCCAAGCGACAGCGTACAGATCCGGCAGAGACACATGCACAGCTTTGATATCCGCGTTTATTATGAGGATACCGATCTTGCCGGGATCGTCTATTACGCCAATTACCTCAAATTCATTGAACGGGCGCGGACAGAATTTGTGCGCAGCCTTGGCGTCGATCAGGTCGCGCTAAAGCGAGATCGCGGGATCGTTTTTGCGGTGCGTCGCGTTGAGGCTGATTATATTTCTGCGGGCAAATTTGATGACCTTTTGACGGTCGAGACCTCGGTCATCAGAACGACCGGTGCGCGCATCGAATTGGGTCAGGATGTGCGTCGGGGCGACGAAATCCTGTTCACCTCGCAGATCACATTAGTGGCATTACGGGACTCTGGCAGTCCGACGCGGATTCCGGCGGATATTCGCTCAATGTTACAGCCAGTTTGAGCATTCCTTAACAGTGCTACTGTTTCCTTGGCTTTCCCCTTCTTTTTCGGCTAGAATCATCCCTAACAAGAGCCAAGGGTGCGAAAACGTGCCTCTAAGGCCAGACCGAAGAGCAGGACTGATGGATACTGAATACACCTTACTCGCGCTGTTCTTGCGCGCGTCTTTTGTCGTGCAAATGGTGATGATTATGCTGATCATTGCGTCCTTTTGGGCGTGGTCGATCATCATTCAGAAACTGATTGCGTTTCGCAAGGCGCGCAACGAATCGAACGTCTTTGACGCGGCCTTCTGGTCGGGTGAACCTTTGGACGAATTGTACCAGACCATCGGGGCCGAACCGCAGGGCGCGTCGGAAAAGATCTTTTCCGCCGGGATGCTGGAATGGCGGCGCTCTCACCGTCAGGACGGTGGGCTGATTGCAGGGGCACAGGCGCGGATTGACCGGTCTATGGACGTGGCAATTGCGGCCGAGGCCGAAGGTTTGAACAAGGGTCTGCCCTTTCTTGCCACGGTCGGGGCGACAGCGCCCTTTGTCGGTCTTTTTGGGACAGTGATCGGGATCATGCGCTCTTTCATCGAGATTGCGCAGGAAGAATCGACCTCTCTGGTGGTCGTAGCCCCCGGCATCGCAGAGGCCTTGCTGGCGACGGGTCTCGGCCTTTTGGCGGCGATCCCGGCAGTGATTTTTTACAACAAGCTGGCCGCAGACAGTGACCAGATCGTCGCCGGGTATGAAAGCTTTGCTGATGAGTTTTCCACGATCCTCAGCCGTCAGTTGGATAGCTGAACCATGGGGGCAGGGGTTATAAAAGGATCGGGCGACGGAGGGCAGCGGCGCGGGCGTCGCAGGCGCGGTGGGTCCCGTCGTGCGATGTCAGAGATCAACGTGACGCCTTTCGTGGACGTGATGCTGGTTTTGTTGATCATCTTTATGGTCGCGGCCCCTTTGCTGACGGTGGGTGTTCCTGTGCAATTGCCCGAGACCGCCGCAGAGGCCCTGCCCGTCGAAGACGAAGAACCCTTGACCGTGACGATCACCGCAGAAGGTCTGATCACGATCCAGACAACCGAAACACCTGCGGATGACCTGATCCCCAAGCTACGGGCGATTGCCGCAGAGCGCACCAGCAACAAGATTTTCCTGCGCGCGGACGGGGCGATCCCGTACGAACAGGTGATGCAGGTCATGGGCGCGCTGAACGCCGGGGGTTTTCGCAACATTGGTCTGGTTACGGACACAGGCGGGCCGACGCTGAACGGCGCGTCGGGCGGCTGAGGCGCAGGTGGATACGGGCACGTATATCTCGGGCGGCGGTCATGCTGCGCTGATCCTCGGGCTGTTGCTTGGGGGTGTTTTTGGTGCGCCACCACCACCTCCGCCAGAGACGGCGGATGTGTCGATCATTACATCTGAACAATTTGCCGCTTTGACCGCTGGCACGCCCATTCCTCAGGTGGCGGTGGATGTGCCGGATCAGATCCTGCCAGAGATCGACCGTGCGCCGGACCCCGTGACACCGACTGTAGATCCGCAGATTGCGGCGACGGCCCCCACGGCTGAGGCCCCCAATACACCGGATGCTGCACCGCAACCGCCCGAACCGCTGGCACCAGAGGCGTCGGTCGTAGATGCGCTGCCGGATCTGGTTGCGCCGACACCGCCCGCGCCCGATGTGCCAAACCTTGCGCCTGTGCAAGACACGCCTGCCCCGCTGCAGGCGCCGCGTGTAGCCCCGATCCCTGTGCCCGACAAACCGGTCAGCCCAGAGATCGCAGAGGCGGCGACGCCGCGTGTCTCTCCAGATGCGGAGACCCCGGTTCAAGCCGAAGAACAGCCAGAGGCCGCGCCCGAACAGGCCACAACAGAGATTGTGACCGAGGCAGAGACCCCCGCAAGTGCGGCCCCCAGTGCCTCGCCCCGCCCCGTCGCACGTCCGGTTCGTCAGGCTGCGGCAGAGCCCACGCCAGACCCGGCACCAACACCAGAACCAACTCGAGACCCAACCCCGACTCCTGCGCCCGCGATCAACGATGCTATCGCTGATGCCGTTGCTGCCGCCGTTGCGGGGGCGATCCAGGAAACTGTCACCACCCCGATCCAGACACCGGCCCAGACGCCGCGCGGTCCAACGGGTCCGCCCCTGACCAGTGGCGAAAAGGAAGGCCTGCGGGTCGCGGTGCAACAATGCTGGAACACCGGGTCGTTGTCGTCAGAGGCCTTGCTGGTGACGGTCGTGGTGTCTGTCGAGATGGCAACGGACGGCAAGCCGCAATCCAACTCTATTCAAATGCTGAGTGCTTCTGGCGGGTCCAACGAGGCTGCAAAACAGGCATTCGAGGCTGCACGGCGCGCGATTATCCGCTGTGGGGCGCGTGGCTATGATTTGCCGAGTGACAAGTACGAACAGTGGCGTGACATTGAAATGACGTTTAATCCTGAAAGAATGAGGATCAAATGACCCGACTTCTAAGCTTTACTCTAATTCTGGCGATTCTGGGGGTTTCGGCCCCTGTGATGGCGCAGAACGGTCCTCTGCGGATTGAAATCACCGAAGGTGTGATCGAGCCTTTGCCCTTTGCCGCGCCCGCCTTTATCGCAGAAAATGCGGGGGCGGGGGATATGGCCGCGCAGATCTCGCAATTGATTGCGACAGATCTGGCCAACACTGGACTGTTCCGAGAAATCTCAAGGAATGCGTTCATTTCCAACATCACCAGCTTTTCCAGCCCGGTGCAATATTCCGACTGGAAGGCGATCAATGCGCAGGCACTGATCACAGGCGCTGTTGCGGTGACGTCGGATGGGCGGGTGACGGTCAAGTTTCGCCTGTTTGACATCTTTTCCGAGGCGCAGTTGGGTGAGGGTCTGCAATTTGCGGGCACGACGGCCAGTTGGCGACGGATGGCGCATAAGGTGGCCGATGCAGTCTATTCGCGCATCACTGGCGAAAGCGGATATTTCGACAGTCGCGTGGTCTTTGTGTCAGAGGCTGGCCCCAAGAACGCGCGGCTAAAGCGGTTGGCGATCATGGATTATGACGGCGCGAATGTGCAGTTCCTGACCGATAGTTCCGCGCTGGTGCTGGCTCCGCGCTTTTCACCCACCGGGGATCGCGTGCTGTACACCAGTTATGAAAGCGGCTTTCCGCAAGTCTTTGTTCTGGATGTGGCAAGCGTCGGGCGGCGCGCGCTTTCGACCGGGGCTGGGACGATGACCTTTGCCCCCCGCTTTGCCCCCGATGGCAATGCGGTGGTCTATTCGATGACACA
Organism: uncultured Rhodobacter sp.; assembly: GCA_937901435.1. The sequence continues at coordinate 8,369 of CALGTJ010000081.1, forward strand.
GGGGGGCAATTCAGATCTGTTCCGGATGCCTGTGAACGGGAACAACCCTGTCAAGCTGACCGATACGCCGTTTATTGAAACAGCGCCCAGCTTTTCGCCCGATGGCAGCCGGATCGTGTTTGAAAGCGACCGCTCTGGCACACAGCAGCTCTATGTCATGTCCGCCAATGGCGGCGAGGCGACGCGGATCAGCTTTGGCCCCGGTCGCTATGGCACGCCCGTCTGGTCCCCGCGTGGCGATCTGATCGCCTTTACCAAGCAGAACAAGGGCCGTTTTCATATCGGTGTGATGCGCGTGGATGGCAGCGAAGAGCGGCTGCTGACGGCCTCTTTCCTTGATGAGGGGCCGACGTGGTCGCCCAATGGACGGGTGATCATGTTCACACGGGAAAGCCAGGGGGCCACTGGTGCGGCCGCATTATATTCGGTCGACATCTCGGGGCGGAACCTGCGCCGGGTGCCGACACAAGGGGCGGCGTCAGACCCCGCTTGGTCGCCGCTGCTGCCCTAAGCAATCCGTTCCCAAACGCCGTAGAAACTGTTATTCTGTTTCTGATCAAGCAACAATGAAGCCACTAACGAAGCCAAAGGCACGAAAATGACCCAAATAACAAAAGCGCTTCTTTTGATAACTATCCTTGGCCTCGCGGCCTGTTCCAAGCCTGACCGCTTTGACAACAACAATCGCACGGTCGATCTGAATGCCAACAATGGCCTGATCGACCCTACTGGCCTCGGTGATCCCAATTCTGTGGGCTATTTCAGCGCCACGATCGGCGATCGCGTGCTGTTTGCCGTGGATCAAAGCACGCTAAGCCCCGAGGCCCGCAATATCCTGTCGGGACAAGTCGATTGGCTTCAGACCAACAGCTCTTACGCGATCCTTGTCGAAGGCCATGCAGACGAACAGGGCACGCGTGAATATAACCTTGCGCTAAGTGCGAAACGTGCCAGCGCGGTACAGCAATATATGATTTCCCAAGGGGTTCAGGCATCGCGAATCCGCACCGTACCTTATGGTAAGGAACGCCCGATCGAGGTATGCTCTGACGAGGCCTGCTATGCCAAGAACCGCCGCGCTGTGACCGTGCTGAATACAAGTGGCACCAGCTAGAAAGACCGGATCTGATGCGTCGAACTGCCTTTGCAACCCTGATGGCCTTGGCCGTAATGGCCGGGCCGTTGCGCGCCCAAGACCAGACCCTTGCCGATATCCGGCAGGAACTGTCGGTTTTGTTTGTTGAGGTGCAACGCCTGACGCGAGAGCTCTCTACGACCGGCGGTACGATGGTGACGGTTGGGGGTGATACAATCCAGCGGGTCGATCAGATCGAGGCGGCGCTTGGGCGGTTGACGGCAAAGACCGAAGAACTGGAGTTTCGGATTAACCAGATCGTCAGCGATGGCACAAATCGGATTGGTGATCTGGAGTTCCGTCTGTGCGAGCTTGAGACGGGTTGCGATATCGGATCCCTTGGCGATACGCCACGACTGGGGGGCGATACGGGTGGGGTCACTTCGACCTTTGTCGCGCAGCCGAGCAATGACGAGACACAGCTTGCCATAGGTGAACGGGTGGATTTTGACGCTGCGAGGTCGGCGCTTGACGCCGGTGACTTTCGCCGCGCCGCTGACCTCTTTGCGACCTTTACCCAGACCTATCCGGGCGGCCCCCTAAGCACCGAGGCACATTATTTGCGCGGCGAGGCGCTTGCGGGGCTGGATGATACGCCCGGTGCGGCGCGCGCTTTTCTCGCCAGCTTTTCGGGCGACCCAAGAGGGGCCAGAGCGCCGGATGCCTTGCTGGCGCTTGGCGTGTCTCTGGGCCTGCTTGGGCAAAGAACAGAGGCTTGCGTCACACTTGGCGAAGTACCAGCCCGGTTCCCCGGATCGACACAAGCCTTTGAGGCGCAAGAGGAACAGCGCAGCCTCGGCTGTTCGTGACGCTGGTTGCGCGCGTTTCGAAGCGGCTTGATGCGCTTTGCGGTCCGGAGCTTTCCAACACCATAGCGATTGCGGTGTCTGGCGGGGGCGATAGTCTTGCGCTTTTGCATCTTGCGGCGGCTTGGGCGCAAACACGCTCTGTTCGCCTTGTTGCCCTGACCGTCGATCACGGTTTGCGGGCCGAAAGTGTGCAAGAGGCGGCCTTTGTCGCCCAGAGCGCCGCCAAATTGAAAATGCCCCATCATAGTTTAAAATGGTCTGGCTGGGACCGCCGCGGCAATCTGCAAGACATGGCGCGTCAGGCCCGACGTAAGTTGATCGAAGACTGGTCCCGGGCACAGGGTGTTGTGACGGTTTTGACTGGGCATACAGCCGACGATCAGGCCGAAACCGTCTTGATGCGTCTGGCGCGCGGCTCTGGTGTGGATGGTTTGACGGGGATGGCAGAGACAGTGCAGCACGGAATGCGCTGGGCGCGGCCTCTGCTGGAGGAGCGTCGCGAGGATCTGCGGAATTATTTGAAGGATCAGGATGTTGAGTGGATCGAGGATCCGTCCAACGAGGATCCCCGCTTTGATCGGGTGCGGGCCCGTCAGATGTTGGGCAATTTGAACGACCTTGGTCTGTCTGTGGAACGGCTGATCCAAACCGCAGAGCATATGCGCGCGGCGCAACGTAGCCTCTGGCAGGCAAGCGCCTCTTTTGCCAAGGCCCACGTGGTCGAGGATCGGGGCGATCTTATCTTGTCTACTCGGGTGCTTGACCTAGACCAAGGAGATACGGAACGGCGCGTTTTTGCTGCGGCTGTCGGATGGGTCTCTGGTGCGGCCAATCGCCCGCGTTTTGCGGCGCTGCAACACAGCGCAGGCGTCCTGCGGCTGGGTCAAAGAACCACCCTGCAAGGGGTTTTGATGACGCCAGAGGCCGGAAAAATTCGGTTTTCCCGCGAAATTTCAGCAGTTGTTAAGACACAATCCCCTATCGTCGCCGCCAATGGTGAAACTGTATGGGATGGCCGGTGGAACATTAGGAATAGCGATCAAAGCGACCTTGGCAACGATGTTTGCGTGCGATGCCTTGGTGAAAACGGGCTTGCCGCGTGCAAGAATTGGCGAGACTCCGGCATGCCTCGGGCATCGCTGCTGGCGTCGCCTTCTGTTTGGGCGAATGGCACGCTTATAGCGGCGCCTTTGGCCGAAAACGCGAATGGATGGCGGGCTTTTATTCCGATGAAATTCGCAGACTTGATGTTATCGCATTGAACAAAGTCAAAAGGTCTCTATTTTAAATTCATATTCTTACGCTGCACGCCACCGTTTGGCGAGCGAGACAAAGGAGATTGCCTTGGGCAACGCCAGAAATATAGCGTTTTGGGTCGTGCTATTCCTACTGATCCTCGCGCTCTTTAATTTGTTCAGCGGTGGCCAGTCTACCCTGTCATCCCGCAGCATCAGCTTTTCGGACTTCGTCGAGCGTGTCGATGCAAATGAGGTCAGCTCTGCCACCCTTGATGGAGAGCGGATCTTGTTCCGTGGAAGCGATGGGAATGACTATGTCACCATCGCCCCCGCAGGCACGGACGTAACAGAGAGATTGCTGGACAATAACGTGGCTGTGCGGGCAGAACCGCAAGAGCAGTCCGGGTTTACCACGATCCTGATGACTTTCCTGCCATTCCTGATCCTGATCGGTGTCTGGGTTTATTTCATGAACCGGATGCAGGGCGGCGGTCGCGGTGGGGCCATGGGCTTTGGCAAGTCGCGCGCGAAACTGCTGACGGAAAAGACCGGACGCGTCAGCTTTGACGACGTCGCCGGGATCGACGAGGCAAAGGAAGAACTCGAAGAGATCGTAGAATTCCTGCGTAATCCGCAAAAATTCTCACGCCTCGGCGGTAAGATCCCAAAGGGCGCTTTGCTGGTGGGCCCCCCCGGTACTGGTAAGACCTTGCTGGCGCGGGCGATTGCTGGTGAGGCAGGTGTGCCCTTTTTCACCATCTCGGGTTCTGATTTTGTAGAAATGTTCG
>CALGTJ010000082.1 GCA_937901435.1 uncultured Rhodobacter sp.
CTTCCGAGAATGTTCCAAGTTCTGGTGGTTGAAAACGAAGATGAAAGCCATCTTCAAACCGCCTCCTGGGCCTTCCCTGTCTATGTCATGTTAATAAGCCTTTTCGTCATTCCAATCGCGGTTGTCGGCCTGCAAACTCTGCCTGAAGGGTCGAACCCGGATCTGTTTGTATTGACTGTGCCCCTCAGTCAGGGCCGGGACGGCCTGGCAATATTATCTTTTCTAGGAGGGTTTTCTTCAGCCACGTCAATGGTGATCGTGGCTGCGATTGCGCTCTCGACGATGGTTTCAAATCATATTGTCATGCCGATCTGGGTACGGGTGACTGGCGGCGGAGCCAGCATGTCGGGGGATGTGCGCAATGTGGTGTTGCTGGCACGACGGCTGGCCATCGCGGGCGTGGTCTTTCTTGGCTATCTGTATTTTTATCTCTCTGGCGGAGGGGCTGCCCTGACCTCGATCGGGTTGGTGTCCTTCGCGGGTGTAGTGCAAGTTTTACCGGCGATGTTGGGCGGTATCTTTTGGCGCGGCGCAACACGCATGGGGGCGCTTTCAGGGTTGTTGTGTGGATTTTTGATCTGGCTTTTTACATTGTTTTTGCCAAGCTTTGCCGGGGGGGTGTTTCTCCCTGACACAGTGGTTCAATTTGGCTTGTTCGGTCTCGATTGGCTGCGCCCTCAGGCCCTTTTTGGCATCGAGGGGTTGGACCCTTTGGTGCATGCGGTTCTGCTCAGCATGTCGATTAATACATTGGTATTCGTCCTTGTGTCTTTGATCACATTGCCGTCGCCGTTGGAGCAATTGCAGGGCGCGCAATTTGTCAATGTCTATCAGCATTCTACCCAGCAAAAGAGTTGGTCCGGCGGGGTGGCGCAAAGCGAAGACTTGATGGTGATGGCTCAGCGCATTCTGGGTGCCAGCGAAGCCCAAGCCCTGTTCCAAAGCGCTGCGGCCCGTCAGGGCGTCAGTGGCTATCTTCCCGAGCCTTCGGAAGAATTTTTGGCCGAACTGGAGCGTGAAATGGCCGGATCGGTGGGGGCTGCCACGGCGCATGCCATGGTGGGGCAAATTATTGGAGGCACGCCGGTGACGGTGCATGACCTCATGGCAGTTGCCGATGAGACGGCGCAGATGAAGGTGTATTCCACCGAATTGGAAAAAAAATCACAAGAACTGGCGCGAACAGCGCTGCAACTGCGGGATGCGAATACCAAGTTGACGCAACTCTCTGTGCAAAAAGATGCATTCCTGTCGCAGATCAGTCATGAATTGCGCACCCCGATGAGTTCAATTCGTACGTTTTCGGAAATTCTGCGGGGTGTAGAGGTGCTCAGCCCGCAGGAACAGGTAAGATACGCCTCAATCATTCAAGAAGAAACCATACGCCTGACCCGTTTATTGGATGATTTGCTGGATTTAAGCGTTTTGGAAAACAGGCAGGTCAGCTTGAATGTAAGCACAGGTTCTCTGAGGGATTTACTGGATCATTCAGTTGCTATGGCGCGGGTTGGTCGGGATGCCGCAGTGATGCAAATTCAGCGCAATATTGCCGACGAACGCGTCTGGTTGTGCACGGATCTTGATCGCTTGAATCAAGTATTTCTGAATTTAATCGTCAATGCTCATAAATATTGTGATGCAGCCGAGCCGAAATTACAGATCATTGTTCGGCAGTCGGCGCAGCAATTGACAATAGACTTTATCGATAACGGCAGTGGTATTTCTAACGAAGATCAAAACCTAATTTTTGAAAAATTCTCTCGGATTGGAGGTCACGAGTCTGGCGGGGCAGGTTTGGGTCTGGCAATAAGTCGTGAGATTTTGCAGCGGTTGCAGGGCGATATTACCTATTTACCCGGCCAAAACGGGGCCGCTTTCCGTATCCGACTGCCAGAAAGTGTTGTTGGCGGTGTTGCGCGAACTGACCTGTCATCAACAGATTACTAGGCATTTAAATAAAGTATTTGGTAACCTGGTTGCGGCT
>CALGTJ010000083.1 GCA_937901435.1 uncultured Rhodobacter sp.
AATGAAGGACACCACTCAAATGGGGCCGGTCATTTCGCAGGCAGCTCTGGAGCGGTGTCACTGGTTCATTGCAACAGCACACTCGGAAGGGGGCCGGCAGGTCACAGGGACCCAAGCGCTCGAAATGCCCAGCGAGTTTGCCAAGGGATATTATATTCGACCGACGGTTTTTGCAGATGTGCGCCCCGATCACCAATTATTCCAAGAAGAGTTGTTTGGTCCGGTCATTTCGATCACACGTTTCGAGACAGACGATCAAGCCATCGCTTTGGCAAATACCGGCGACTTTGGCCTCGGCGTATCCATATGGTCGCGCGACATTGCCCGAGCTCACAGGTTATCGCGCCACATTCGTGGCGGCATTATCTGGCTGAACGATCATCACCGCAACGACCCGCGATCGGTCTGGGGCGGGGTCAAAGACAGCGGGTTTGGCAAGGAAAACGGCTGGGATGCACTGCGCGGATATCTGAGTAAAAAATCGGTCGTGATCCGCACCGAGCCCGGCTATGATGACTGGTTCGCTGGCAGCAACCGATACGGATGACGCAATACCATGAAAGACCACACACACCGCAAAGCCGATAATGTCGCCACTGCAATCGAGGCGCAGATAATCAGCGGCCTTCGCAAACCGGGCGCGCGTCTCGACGAGCGGGCATTGGCCGAAGAGTTTAACGTCTCGCGCACCCCTGTGCGTGAAGCCATCCGAAAATTGGCCACCACCCGCCTGGTAACCGATCAGGGCCGCCGCGGCGCGGTGGTGACACATCTCACCGTCTCGGGCCTGCTGGATGCGTTTCTCGTTGTCTCTGAATTAGAAGGCATCGCAGCGCGTCTTGCCGCCCGACGGATGACCCCTGCTGAAAGGTCTGATACCGAGGCCGCAAATCTCCGTTGTCAGCAGGCCGCCCAAGACGGCGATATTGCCGCCTTCAACATTGCCAATATGGAATTTCACGATCAGATTATCGCTGGATGTCACAACACACTGTTACAAGATCAGCTGACCACATCGCGGGTGATCACCTTTCCCTACCGACACTACGTCACGCAGTTTCCCGGCTATATGTTGAAATCGGTCGGGGAACACGCCGCTGTGCTGGACGCAATTTGCGCCAGTGACAGCGCCAGTGCAGGGCGCCTCATGTGTGATCATGTCAACCTGCAAGGTGAACAAATTGTCGATGTCGTGCATCTTTTAGAGCAACAGTCCCAGACAGGCTCTCAGCCCTAGCCCTATAACGGCACTGCGCCGGGCAAATAGTATTATTTGCGCAAACGTCTCACCCCTTTGCAGAACAACGCAGTTTTTGTATCTGAGACATGGATGGCCCACCATTAAGAGGCAGGCCATCGATTTTGCTTCAGCTTTTATTTAAGTGCTGCGTCTGTGATCGCATGGGTCCAAGCACCCGAGGGCATTTTGGTGATCACCGGATCAGAGCCACCGCCCATCAGGGTGGCAACGGTACGTTCGTAATCCGCCGGATCAAGCGCGCCGTTCGAACCCGCTGTGAGTTTGGCGATTTCGCCCATCATGCGCTTTTGGTGCTTTTCAGTCTGTGCACCAGAAGCGTCATTATCCAAGACGATTTCAGCGGCTTCATCGGAATTATCTTCCGCATACTTCCAGCCGCGCATCGAGGCCGCAACGAAGCGTACCATCTTATCGGCAAAGGCCGCATCTGCAAGATTGTCTTCCAGCACATACATGCCGTCTTCCAAAGTCGCCACGCCCTGATCTTCGTATTTGAACACCACCAGATCGTCGGCCGACAGACCTGCATCGATGATCTGCCAGTATTCATTATAAGTCATGGTTGAGACGCAATCGGCCTGACCTTGCAAGATCGGATCGACGTTAAAGCCTTGCTTAAGCACCGTCACACCGTTGTCAGACCCGTCTGTCGGAATTCCCAAGCTGCTCATCCAGCTGAGGAACGGATATTCGTTGCCATAGAACCAAACACCCAGAGTTTTTCCGCGAAAATCTTCAGGTGCCTTGATGCCTGAGTCCTTACGGCACGTCAGCATCATACCCGATGATTTAAAAGGCTGCGCAATATTAACCAGCGACAGACCTTTTTCACGGCTGGCCAGTGCAGAGGGCATCCAATCCAGCACAACATCAGCGCCACCACCGGCGATAACCTGCGCAGGGGCAATATCTGGTCCCCCGGCCTTGATCGTAACATCCAGCCCGGCGTCTTTGTAAAAGCCTTTATCCAGCGCCACGTAATATCCGGCAAATTGTGCTTGGGTGACCCATTTAAGTTGTAGCGTCACCTTATCTGCGGCATGGGCTGTTCCCGCAGCAATGCCGAGTGCCAAAGCGATGGCAGAAGTCAGTAGTCGTTTCATAATTTCTCTCCAAGTTGCTTATCGTTGTGTTTGTTCCTGCTCATCCTCGTTGGGATGGGTGCCAAAAGGTCACCTTCTTTTCAATCATTGCGACTGATCCGTAAAACGCTGATCCTGCAAGGGCGGCGACGGTGATCTCCGCCCAAACCATATCCAGCGCCAATCTTCCGACCTCGGTCGAAATACGAAATCCCATGCCCTTGATGGGTGAGCCGAAAAATTCCGCCACAATCGCCCCGATCAAGGCCAATGTCGTTGTTACTTTTAGCCCGTTAAACACAAAGGGCATCGCTGCCGGCAGCCGCAATTTCAACAGCGTTTGCCAATAGCCAGCCGCATAGGTGCGCATCAAATCGCGCTGCATCATATTCGTGGCTCGCAGCCCCTCAACCGTGTTCACCAGCATCGGGAAAAACACCATAACCACCACAACTGCGGATTTCGATTGCCAGTCAAAACCGAACCACATCACCAGAATGGGGGCCATGCCGATAATCGGCAGCGCCGCAACGAAATTGCCAATCGGCAGCAAGCCGCGTTGCAAAAACGGAAACCTGTCGATCACAACCGCCAGCGCAAACGCCGATCCGCAGCCGATCGCATAGCCAGAAAGCGCACCTTTCACCACGGTCTGGACAAAATCTTGCCACAGAATGCCCAAGGACCCAGCAAATTTAACCGAGATAACCGATGGGGCTGGCAACAGGATCGGCGAGACATCAAACCCCCGCACCATACTTTCCCAGATCACAACTAAGCTGAGGCCAAAAATCATCGGAATCGCCAATCCAGTCAGCCGCGATTTCGGCAAAGCCGCCAGCCGGATATTGATTGCCCAGCCACCAAGCCACGCCAGAAACCCAACCGCCAGCCAGCCCATTATACCATCCCCATATGTTT
>CALGTJ010000084.1 GCA_937901435.1 uncultured Rhodobacter sp.
GCGGCACGTTCTGCGATCAATTCGACGGCCATTTCCATCGTCACATCTGCTGGTTCCGTGCCCTTGGGGATCGTCGCGTTGATCTTTTCCCATTTGACATAAGGCCCATAGCGCCCCTCCATCACATTGACGGCACCGCCGCTGTCGGGATGTTCACCCAGCTCTTTCAAGGGTTTGACCGCTGCGCCACGGCCTGCGCCACGGCTGGCGAGCTTTTGCGCCAGAACCTCTACTGCGCGGTTCATGCCGATGGTAAAGACCTCGTCGACTTCTTTGAGGTTCGCGTAAAGCTTGCCATGTTTGACGAAGGGTCCGTAGCGCCCGATGCCGGCCTCGATGATTTCGCCGTCTTCGGGATGCGCGCCAACCTCGCGCGGCAGGCTAAGCAGGGTCAGCGCCTTTTCAAGGTCCATATCATCCACGCTCCACCCCTTTGGCAGGCTGGCGCGCGGTGGTTTCTTGTTCTCTTCGGTCGGTTTGCCGCGCTGCACATAGGGGCCAAAGCGCCCGGATTTCAGGCTGATCTGATCACCCTGATCCTCGCCCAAAACTGTGTCAACGGCCTGATCCGCATCGCCCGCAATGGTCCGGGTATAGCGGCATTCCGGGTAATTCCCGCAGCCGACAAAGCCGCCGGTGCGCGAGGTTTTCAGGTGCAGATTGCCGGTGCCACAGAGCGGACAAATCCGGGGATCAGTGCCATCCTCACGCGGTGGATAAAGCTGAGGGGCAAGGGCCGCGTCCAGTTTGTCCAGCACCTCGGTGATGCGCAGTTCAGAGGTTTCGTCGATCTGAAGCTTGAAATCACGCCAGAATTTGACCAGTACCGATTTCCACTCGCGCTCGCCGGCTGTGATATCGTCAAGCTCGTCCTCGAGGTTGGCGGTGAATTCGTAGCCCACATATTTGCGGAAGAAATTCAGCAGAAAGATCGTGACGATCCGCCCTTTATCCTCTGGAAACAGGCGGTTTTTGTCTTTGCGGACGTATTCGCGTTCCTGAATCGTCGTCACGATAGAGGCATAGGTCGAGGGGCGCCCGATGCCCAATTCTTCCATTCGCTTGACCAGCGTCGCCTCGGTATAGCGCGGCGGGGGCTGGGTGAAATGCTGCTCTGGTGTGACCGTCTTTTTGTCGGTAGGTTCGCCCTCGTTGATTTGCGGCAAACGCTTGTCGTCGTCGTCCAGAACCGCATCGTCGCGGCCTTCTTCATAGACCTTCAGGAAGCCCTCGAACAACATCACCTGCCCCGTCGCGCGCATCTCGATCTGGCCGTCCTTGCTGCCCAGATCCACGGTCGTACGCTCCATCCGGGCGGCCGCCATCTGGCTGGCAAGCGTGCGTTTCCAGATCAGATCGTACAGTCTGCGCTGATCGGTCTCTGAAATCTTCAGTTGCGCGGCGTCCATGGTCATATCCGTCGGGCGGATACATTCATGGGCCTCCTGCGCGTTTTTGGCCTTGTTTTTATACATGCGCGGGCTGTCGGGGATAAAGTCCTTGCCATAACGATCCTTGATCGCATCGCGCGCGGCGTGCACCGCCTCGGGTGCCATGTCGATGCCGTCAGTCCGCATGTAGGTGATGTGCCCGGCCTCATACAGGCGCTGGGCGGCGTTCATGGTCTGACGCGCGCCAAAGCCAAACTTGCGGCTGGCCTCTTGCTGCAGGGTCGAGGTCATGAAGGGCGCAGAGGGGTTGCGTGAGGCGGGCTTTGCCTCGACCGATTTCACAATCAGATCGCGGCTGTTGATCGCTTGCACGGCAATTTCGGCTTGGGTGGCGTTTTCAATGTCAAATCGATCCAGCTTTTTCCCGGCCAGAACCGTCAGACGTGCCTCGTATTCCTGCCCGCGTGGGGTGCCGAGCACAGCCTTGACCGACCAATATTCCTGCGCTTTGAAGGCCTCGATCTCCATTTCGCGCTCGACGATGAGCCGCAGACAGACCGATTGCACTCGACCTGCACTGCGCGCGCCGGGCAGCTTGCGCCATAGCACGGGGGACAGGTTAAAGCCGACGAGATAGTCCAGAGCACGCCGGGCCAGATAGGCCTCGACCAGATCCTGATCGACCTGACGCGGGTTTTTCATCGCTTCGGTGACGGCGGATTTGGTGATCGCGTTGAACACCACGCGGCTGACGGGTGTGTCTTTTTTGATCGCTTTGCGTTTGCGTAGCGCCTCTTCAAGATGCCAGGAAATCGCTTCTCCTTCGCGATCAGGGTCGGTCGCGAGGATCAGGTTATTGTCGTCTTTCAGTGCGTCGGCGATTGCCTTGACGTGTTTGCGGCTGTCAGTGCCGATCTCCCACGTCATTTCGAAATCATTTTCCGTATCGACAGAGCCATCCTTGGGCGGCAGGTCGCGCACATGGCCATAAGAGGCCAGAACGGTGAAACCCTTGCCCAGATACTTGTTGATCGTCTTGGCTTTCGCCGGGGATTCGACAACGACAACGGGCATGAAATTCCTTTCGACTCAAGACATAGGGCTGTGGCGACTAAGGATGTGGGTGGTGCAAGCCGATTGTCAATGAGGCGGATGTGGCATCCGGTGATAAGAGTGAA
>CALGTJ010000085.1 GCA_937901435.1 uncultured Rhodobacter sp.
GACGAACAGCGGCATGAAAATTGAGCAAGGCCGCGCTTTTGCCAGCCAACAGCCCGGGATTGGAATAGATTGGGATATGGCGGCGCTTTCATCGGCCTGTGTGAAAGACCTTAGTGCACGGGCACAATAGGAGATTGTGATGCAACGTATGGGAAGTGTGATTGCCCTAAGGGCTGAAAAAATAAATGAATACAAACGGCTTCATGCCGATGCTTGGCCTGGTGTTCTTGCCAAGATTTCTGAATGCAACATTCGCAACTACTCGATTTTTCTGCGTGAGCCGGAAAATCTTTTGTTCAGTTATTTTGAATATCACGGGGCAGATTTCGTGGCAGATGCTGCCAAAATGGCTGCCGATCCCGAAACACAGCGTTGGTGGGATGTCTGCAAGCCTTGCCAGCAACCGCTCGAACCTCGTGGAGCGGGCGAATGGTGGGCAGAAATGGAGGAGGTGTTCCACCATGATTGAGCTCCGCCAAAGCTGGCCTCTGCCAGACCACCCTTTGCCCATCGTAATTTTCGGGGCCGGGTCAATCGTGACCGATGCCCATATCCCTGCCTATACCGCCTCTGGTTTTGTTATCCAGGGTATCTATGACCCTGATCTGGAAAAGGCGCAGGCCTTGGCCAAAAAACACGGGTTCGTTGCCTATGCCACAGCGCAAGAAGCCGCTGCGCAGGGTGACGTCATCTTTGATCTGGCCACGCCGCCCGATGCTCATACCGAAATACTGGCAATCCTGCCCGAGGGGGCCGGGGTGTTGATCCAGAAACCTATGGGCAGTGATCTGGCCGCCGCGACGCACATTCTGGAAATCTGTCGCAAGCGGTCGCTTAGGGCGGCAGTGAACTTTCAACTTCGGTTTGCGCCGATGATGCTGGCCCTGCGCGATGCCATTGATCGTGGACTGCTGGGGGAGATCGTTGATTTTGACGCCTGGCTGGCGCTGGATACGCCCTGGCGGCTTTGGAAATTTCTTGAAGGACTGCCACGGGTGGAAATATTGTTGCACTCGATTCACTATATGGATTTCATCCGCTCGGTTTTAGGCGATCCTGACGGTGTGCATGCCAAAACATTGGGCCACCCAAGTGGGGCGACCTCAAACACCCGTACGGCCGCGATTTTGGACTATGGTGACAGGGTGCGCTGCGCGTTATCCATCAATCATAATCACAGTTTCGGGCGTAAATATCAGGCCTGCGAATTTCGTATTTGTGGTACAAAGGGTGCTGCCTATCTGCATCTTGGGGTGAACCTTGATTATCCAGCAGGCGAGCCGGATATTCTGGAAATAAATACAAATAAAGCATGGGAAACCGTTAGCTTGAGCGGGTCTTGGTTTACCGAAAGCTTTGGCAACCGTATGGCTCAGATTCAAAGATTTGTAACAGGCCAGGACGATGTGCTGGTCTCTTCGGTTGAAGATGCATGGCATACAATGGCACTGGTTGAGGCGGCTTATGAAAGCAGCGCAACCCCGGCGACGCCGCTCGCACAGAAACCCCGACTATGACCTAAAACCATGGCACGGAGCGGGTGTGAGATACGCTGGCTTCATTCACTTTTAAAGGAAAGACACATGAAATTACTTCGTTATGGCACGCAAGGGATCGAAAAACCCGGTATGATGGCGGCTGATGGCACGATCCGAGATCTGTCTGGTCATATTGAAGATCTTACTGGCGCCGAGTTGTCAGACGCCGGCTTAGCTCGGTTGCGCGATATTGACGTCAACAGTCTGCCCGTGGTTGAGGGATCTGCACGACTTGGACCCTGTGTCGGCAATGTTGGCAAATTTGTGTGCATCGGCTTGAATTATGCGGATCATGCCGCTGAAAGCGGTATGGCCCTACCAGAGGAACCGGTGATCTTTTTTAAAGCAACATCGGCCATAATGGGCCCAAATGATGACGTTGAAATCCCACGCCATTCGGTAAAAACCGATTGGGAGGTCGAACTGGGCGTGGTAATTGGCAAAGTGGCAAAATACATCCCAGAATCTGAGGCGCTGGATCATGTGGCTGGCTATTGTGTGATCAATGACCTCAGCGAGCGCGACTTTCAACTGCATCGCTCCGGCCAATGGGTTAAGGGTAAATCTGCTGATACCTTCGGACCAATTGGGCCATGGATGGTGACCCGTGACGAGGTGCCCGATCCGCAAAACCTGGCCATGTATCTTGAGGTGAATGGACACAGGTATCAGGACGGCTCGACCAAAACGATGCATTTCGACGTCGCAACCATTGTCTCGCATCTGTCACAGTTCATGTCGTTACAACCTGGAGATGTCATTTCAACCGGCACGCCGCCGGGTGTTGGCATGGGACAAAAGCCGGAAACCTACTTGAAACCCGGGGACGTCATTGAGTTGGAAATTGAAGGGCTGGGCAAGCAGCGCCAGAACGTCGGAGCAAGTGAATGACCCGTATCACTGGTATCCGAACCCATGACCTGCGGTTTCCAACCTCGGATATGCTGGATGGTTCGGATGCGATGAACCCTGATCCGGATTACTCTGCGGCCTATGTGATCCTCGAAACCGATGGTGCCTATGAAGGACATGGTCTGACGTTTACGCTTGGGCGCGGTACCGAGATTTGCGTCGCCGCAATCAAGTCTTTATCAGCTTTGGTTGTTGGGCTCGAACTGGACTGGATTCGTGAAGATATGGGGCGGTTTTGGCGTCTCATTACAGGCGACAGTCAATTGCGCTGGTGGGCCCCGAAAAAGGGGTCATCCATCTTGCCACGGGCGCGTTGGTCAATGCGGTGTGGGATCTATGGGCCAAAGAGGCTGGTAAACCGCTCTGGCAACTGGTGGCGGATATGTCGCCCGAAGAGATCGTTAAACTGATTGATTTTCGCTATTTGACCGACGAGCTGA
>CALGTJ010000086.1 GCA_937901435.1 uncultured Rhodobacter sp.
AGCGAGGATATAGACCTGGATCTTGTCTGCGAGCTCTTGGCCGTAATGCAGAAAAGTTTGCGGCCACCAGCCCTCAACAGGCTCACCCAGCGTGTCCCAGACACGTCGTTCGCAGACCGACTGTGCAACGTTGATGACGTCTAGCCTGACTTGGTCTGCAAGGGTGTCTCTAGAAGTCATGATCAAGTTAGTCGTCTACGTTCACGGTATCAGCGTTAGGTGGCAATTCTTGGGCCTTTTCTGCGTGGGCCTCCCTATCAAACAGCACAGTCTGGTAACGCAATTGGCCTTTAGAGCTGTTGAACGGACCATACTTCCCGTCTGGATTGTCACTCTCACTGGCGGAAAACCCCGAGGCGGGATCGTCTGACCTTAGTCCTTTTCTTAGCCGCTCTTGGCGTAGACGGGCCCAGGTTTTCTCAAGGTAGAATTTGAGATCGAACCACGTGTAGCCCAGTGTAAGGGCATCCGGCTTGTACTCAGCACTAAGTTGATGAGCACTGACACGGCTCCATTCAATCTCGAGGCCCTTTTTAGCCCATGTGCGTACCTGCCTGCCTTTCAATCGCAGCAAGCGTCTTTCCCACCCAAGCCGGACGAGTGAATTGCGCAGCGCGTTGGAGTTCTTGCTTTTGAGGTGGAGGATGAGATCGGGGAAGTCAGCGCTGGGGATGATCTCGACACAATATTCTGACAAAAGCGCCTCGAGAACTTCATCTCCTTCATTGCCAGAGGTTGATTGCAGCTCGCGCATGATCGGTGTCGCATTTTCCGCAAACCGCAGGTTCTTGGGGCTAAAGGTTCCCCCTTGGATGCGGGACATCAGCCGCGCATAGAGGTCCCGAAGCTTTTGGGGGTCTGCAATCTCTGCCTTCACCTGTGCCACCAACGCGCCGAAGTGCTCACTCTTCGGTCCGAGCGCATGACCATCATGCGAGACCTCGATTACATAGTAACGCCGCTCACCGCCCTCAAGCCAAAGTGGCTTATGGTTGGTTGTGAAGAGGAAGCATGACTTCTGGGGAATAGTTACAGCGGCCTGATATTTGGGCTCAACTGTTACCCGATCACTGGTGATGATATCCTTAAGGGCGTTGCCCTCATCAGAGTGGCTGCTGATATGGACCTCTTCCGCTAGAATTAGTTTCTTGCTGAGCACGTCAGCGGCAAACCTCTGGGTCAAGCTTTTGATCCCGTTCACAGCGCTTGTATTGTCCGCCCCAAAGAGCGCCTCAAGGACTTCACCTATGGTCGACTTGCCTGTCCCCTTTTCCTCAGAATAAAGCAGAATTGACCAGGTTGGTTTTTGCGCTTCGTTTTGGAGGCCCCAGGATATCCAGTCGAGCAGGTGGTTGCGCTGGGTCTTATCTGGGATAGCAAAAGCCAACATGTCCTCGAAACCGCATTTCTGGTCGTGGAAATTCTGACTTGGCGGCAGGCGACGATATGGCGGTTCATGCCACAGGTTGATGTCCCAGAGCCCGTCTCTGTAGAGGCGCTTTGCGCTGTTGCCAGGGAGAGGGTACGACTTCCCTGAGTAGATACCAAAGGTCATGCGGGGGTCAGAACTTTTACCCTGAAGTGCGGCAAAACTGACGGAGTTGACGAGTTTCATGATCTCAGGGTCGTTCCGGTAGCGCGCGGCAATCATCTGGGGCAGCAGCTTCTCCATATCCCAAGCACTGTACTGCATGGGGCCGCTACCCAGCTTGATGAACTTACCGTTTGCCTGAACAAACCAGCTAGCGACCTCTCTCTGAACTTCTGCACGCAAAGTGTCTGGGGTTGGTACTTGGGTCACGACGTTTTCAGCCGCAAGCACCGCCGGATGCCAAGCAACCCCGGACTTTAGGTCATCTTCTCGCTGCTCTAAGATGCTTTGCTGCCAGCCTGTGAGTTCAACTTGTCGATGATGATCGCCTTGATCCAACACAGCAACCTTTGCCCGGAACTGTACTACTTTTGCATTAGCAGCTTCACGATCGTTCATACACTCTGGTTCCCTCTGATGGCCTGAGCCGCCCGTGCCAGCGACCATGATTGGGGAAGCCGACCTACGGTGCAAGAGGAACAAAGGCGTGCTGTCAGGGATGAACCCGCTGTTGGGGGGGGTGCCAATATGATGTCGGCAACCGGCCCAAAGCCGACCTTGGGCGTGTCCGCCGATTGCTGCGGCGGCAGCCCGCATTGCCGCCGTTCGCTGCGATTGCAAAGCATGACCTGGGCTCAAGGGCTGCAATGTGGACGAAGCGTGAATTCGCCGCGCCAGCCCCAATTTCGGCTTTCCGCACATTGCGCCTGCAGCGAAAAGCTCCAAGGGCCTGAAACGGAAATTCGCTGCGTGCGCGAATTGGAGTGATTGTTTCCGCGAATACGGCACCCTGAAGGCGGAGGACAACCTGACAATGCCTGTTTGTCTGTCACAAGAGCCTGCGCTTGGCTCGCCTTACAGAGGCAGTGGCAGATGTGCCGGAGCAGATCGTCCGTGACGAGATTTCGATGTTCGAGCCCCGAACTTACAATCGGTATGATCCGGGCGTCCTGCTGGTCCATTTGTGAAAGGCTCGGTGGAAGTTCGACGCTGCAGAAAAGCCGGTGTCAAAGGCGATCTGTTCGATGCTGTCCGTACCTTGCTGAAGCGCGCGGATAGCGATGTCGCGGCGCAGAGCGTCCTTTATGTCCTGAAAGGACGTCCCTTCCTCTTTCAGGCGACGGTTCAGCGTCCGGGGCGTGATTTTCAACGCGTAGGCCGCATCCGGAAGTTGGCAGTTCTGCCAGGTCGCTCCGTAAAGAAAGGCGCGGACGCGCAGGCTGTTTGTATGTCCGCGCGAGCCGGTGAAGATCCAGTCAATCGGCGCGCGTTCAAGGAACACGGATGCCTCGGCGGGACTGCGGGTGATCGGACGGTTGAATTGGCGTGGATCGAAAAGGATGCTGGTTTGCACCGCATCAAACGCTACCGGGCACGGGAAGACGACTGCGTAATCTGCCGCAAAACCTGGACGAGGGAAAGCAAAGTGAACCGCTTTCACGGCCGTTTCCGCCCCGCCGAGCCAGGACAGGAGCCCATGCGCCAATTTCAGTATCAGCATGTGGCCAAATCGCTGCGGACGGGTTTCGTTCGAGTAAGGGACCAACGCCAGTTCCACTTCCTCCGGGCTGTTACGCAAGTCCAGGCGGAAATCATCCAAGACCAGGTTCCAGAACGTCGAAAACCGAAACAGCGCCGAGACCAGACTGCTCGCCTCGCGCTGCACGGTGAGAAGATGCTGCAGGGCGCGGGGCCGGATCGGGCGGCTCCAGAGGCCCATCATCTCATCGCCGATCTCTGGCGCGGCAAGCTGATACAACCGGGCGATTTCTTCGAGCGTGACGCGCTGAGTGGGCGCCATCGGGCTGGTTTGCAGCCCGGAGCGCTCCAACAGGGAAGTCATCGCTTCCGGCGTGCATCGAGATTTCAGCGCATCCAACCAGTCCTGAATGAAACCCGCCGATACGGTGGTCAGAGAGATGGGGTCATGACCGGTCATGCAAAAGCCTTCGGTGGCGTGATCAGATAGGAAAATGGCAAAAGATGAGCTTTTTGACAAGGCATGCAGCGGATAGATGACGTAAAGCCATAGTTGCCGTCGGAGAGACAGGTATGTCCTATCAGCCGCCCGTGCAGGATTTGATGTTCTGCATCCAACACCTGTCCCACTGGGAAAACGTGTCCGCGCTGGAGGTGTATTCCGAATGCGAACTGCAGGACATAAGTGCCGCGCTGGAGAGCTATGCCCGGTTTTGCGCCGAACAGATCGTGCCATTGTCCCAGGTCGGGGACACGCAAGGCGCCCGGTTCGACAAAGGCCGTGTGACCATGCCCGAAGGCGACGCGCGGGCCTATGCTCAGTTTATCGAAATGGGCTGGCAGGCGCTGACCCATCCGGCGGAATATGGCGGCATCGGGCTGCCGCGTGCCGTCGGCGCGGCGGCAGTAGAGATGCTGAATGCGGCCGACATGAGCTTTGGCCTCTGCCCATTGCTGACCGATGGAGCAATCGAGGCGCTGCTGCTGACCGGCTCGGACGAGCAGAAGGCCACCTACCTTGGGCCGCTGATCGAAGGGCGCTGGTCTGGCACGATGAACCTGACCGAGCCGCAGGCGGGCAGCGATCTGGGCCGGGTAGCAACCAGGGCGACGCGGCGCGGGGATGGCACCTATGGCATCACCGGCACGAAGATTTTCATCACCTATGGCGCCCATGATCTGACCGAGAACATCATTCACCTCGTGCTGGCGCGCACACCTGATGCGCCATCCGGGCCGAAGGGGCTGAGCCTTTTCATCGTGCCACAGAAGCTGGTGGAACCGGACGGGAAGCCGGGGGCCGCGAACGCGGTCAACTGCGTGAGCATCGAACACAAACTGGGCGTGCGCGCCAGCCCGACGGCTGTGCTGGAGTACGACGATGCCACCGGGTTCCTGATCGGCGAGGAAAATTGCGGGCTGGAATACATGTTCATCATGATGAACGCCGCGCGCTTCTCGGTTGGCGTGCAGGGAATTGCGATCTCTGAGCGGGCCTATCAGCGTGCTTTGGCCTACGCGCGCGACCGTGTGCAGAGCCGTCCGGTGAACGGTCAGAGTAAAGACGCCGTCGCGATCATCGAACACCCGGATGTCCGCCGCATGCTCCTGCGGATGCGCAGCCTCACCGAAGGCGGGCGGGCCATGGCGGCGTCGACCGCGGGACTCTTGGACATCGCGCATCACCTTGAGGATCCGGAAACGGTCGCGCTGGCCGAATTCATGGTCCCCCTGGTCAAGGGCTTCTGTTCGGAACGCGCCGTCGAGGTCGCTTCCCTGGGTGTGCAAATCCACGGCGGCATGGGTTTCATCGAAGAAACCGGCGCCGCGCAGCATTATCGCGACGCCCGCATCCTGCCGATTTACGAGGGCACCACGGCCATTCAGGCAAATGACCTTCTTGGACGCAAGGTGATGCGGGACGGGGGGGCAACCGCCCGACTGTTTGCCGCCCGAATTGCGGAAACCGAAGCAAAGCTGGCAAGCGGTGATGCCTCGGCCCAAGCGATCGGCACAAGTCTGGCGCAGGCGCGCGGCGCTTTTGAAGCTGCTCTGGACTGGATGCTGGAAAACAGCCGCAAGGATATCGACGCGGCCTTT
The DNA here is from genome assembly GCA_937901435.1 of uncultured Rhodobacter sp. The sequence goes on from CALGTJ010000086.1 coordinate 5,171, forward strand.
GCGGGCTCTGTCCCCTTCCTGATGCTGTCCGGCACATTGGCAGCGGGCTGGATGCTGGCCAAGGCGGCGCTGGCGGCGCAAACCGCGCGCGATGCAGGGCAGGACAGCGCGTTCCTGACCCAGAAGATCGCCACGGCGCTTTTCTATGCCCGGCACGTCCTGCCCGAATGCGCCACCGAACAAACCCGCATCCTGCACGGCGCACAAAGCCTGCTGGGCGCGGCTTTCCCCGATTGATCCCTCGAAAGGACCCAACCCATGAATGACGTCGTGAACCCCGACACCTACGAACGACTCGCGATTTCCGCGCGTGACAATGGCCTCTACCTGGTGACGCTGAACCGCCCTGAGAAACGCAACGCGCTGGACGTGGTTACCATCGAGGAACTGATCCGCTTCTTCAGCGGCGCGCGCATGGCGGGCGTCAGGGCGGTGTTGCTGGAAGGCGCCGGCGATCACTTCTGCGCGGGCCTCGATCTGGTCGAACATTGGAAAGCCGACCGCAGCCCCGATGACTTCATGCATGTCTGCCTGCGCTGGCACGAGGCCTTCAACAAGATGGAATATGGCGGCGTGCCGATCATTGCCGCGCTCAAGGGCGCGGTTGTCGGCGGCGGTCTGGAACTGGCCAGTGCTGCTCATGTGCGCGTGATCGACCCCGGCACCTATTTCGCCCTGCCGGAAGGCCAGCGCGGGATCTTTACCGGCGGCGGCGCGACGATCCGGGTGTCTGACATGATCGGCAAGTATCGCATGATCGACATGATCCTGACGGGCCGTGTCTATCAGGGCCAGCAGGCCGTCGATCTGGGGCTGGCGCAATACATCACCGAAGAGGGCGGCAGCTTTGCCAAGGCGCTGGAACTGGCGGACAAGGTCGCGCAGAACCTGCCGCTGACGAACTTCGCGATCTGTTCGGCGGTCAGCCACATGAACAACATGTCCGGCATGGACGCCGCCTATGCCGAAGCTTTCGTGGGCGGCATCGTCAACACCCAGCCTGCCGCGCGCGAACGGCTTGAGGCCTTCGCCAACAAGACCGCGGC
>CALGTJ010000087.1 GCA_937901435.1 uncultured Rhodobacter sp.
CGCGTGGTTGATCAGCGTAAACAACAACACAACCAAGGCCTGAGAAATAAAGAACTGAAAGCTGCCGACCATATGCATTTCAGAGTGAACCGGCATTCGGTACGCGCTTAGGATATACATCCCGACCGAAGATGAAATCTGCAACACAAAGATCAGCGGGATAAACACAGTCAACGCCACCCACACATAGGATGACGGCGTGGCAAGCGCGCGCAGGGCGCGGAAATAATGCAGGATCAGGATGCTGACGCCGATCACGAAACAGACCCCCGACACCGTGATCCAGAACTGAAACGGCACGCCGATCAACGGATCAGAGATAGAGCGGCTGATGGTGGGCGGGCGACCGTAATCTGCTGCGTGAAACTCCATGAACCGGGCAATCGCGCGAAAGATCCAGATGTTCACGGTGACAATCGCAAAGCCATTCAAAAGCACGGCGATGATTTTCAGCCAGACCATCGTCGGGCGGGCGGCCAAAGCAAGTGCGCTCATCTGCACGACCTTTTGTTGCAAACCCGTGTCTTTGCGCAGCCTGTCCGCATCACGCGCCCCTTTTCTGTCTGAACCCAAGGGGATTGACCACAGCTGTGCCCCCTTGGCAAGTCACAGGCGCAGAGAAGCCGCCTCAAACCGGCTGCGACATTGACCCCAAGGCGGCGATATGATTTTTGACCCGAACGCGCGCCTGCGACCCTCGCCAAGCGCCTGCAACAGGATACAATCGCCGTCGTGAGCCCCTCTATTTACCAAAGCAGCGCCAGCCTGATCGCCTATCTGATGCGCGAAAGCGGCCTGATGCGCAGCCCGCTGTTGATTTTTGTCGTCCTCGCCAGCGCCAGCCGCACCGCGATGATCTATCTGATCAACGAAACCGCCGGGCGTGGCGGGCCGACACTGTGGCTGTTCCTTGGCCTTGTGGGCAGCGCGGTGATAATGCTGGCCAGCACTCATGGGTCCAAGATGAGCGGCGTCATCCTTGTGCAGGCCCTGACCCACCGGATGCGCGCCAAGATGACGCAAAAGCTGTTGGATGCGGATGTTACCTTTTTCCTCGGTCGCCCGCAGGGAGAGGTCTTTGCCGTCTTTGCCGATCACATCCCCAACGTCGCCAGCACCACGCTGCGCGCCGCGCAGATCCTGCAAGCTGTCCTGCTGCTGATCTTTTGCCTTGGCTACATGATCATGCAGATGCCCTCTGCGGTGATTGTTGTGGTTCTGGCCCTGCTGGCCGGGGTGGTGTCCTTTGTGGCCGTCGAAAAGCCCGGAATGCGGGCAGAGCGCGCGCGTCACAAGGCGATCGTGGGATTCAACGACAGCATCACCGACCTGCTGCGCGGCTACAAGGAACTGCGCCTGCGCCATTCCCGCCGCAGCGCCATGGCCGCCCGGATCGACGATCAGGTGCAAGAGCTGGAAACGACGACCGTGCGCTCTGAACGCTATTTCAGCTATGGCAATATCGCCGCGATGGGATCGCTGGCCGCGACCCTGATCGCGATTGTCGTGGTTCTGCCGACCGTGGCCGGGGCCGACAGCGTCACCATGCTGCAACTCTTGACGTTGGTTCTGTTCATCTTTGCCCCCGTCGAAGACATGATCACCGGACTGCCCGCGATTGCCCGCTCTGCCGTGGCCTTCCGGATCTTTCGCAACATGGAGGCGACCCTTGACGACAACGCAGAGGCCATTTCGGCGCGCGACGTCGTCGACAACCGCCCCGCCTTCAAGACGCTGGAGTTGCGCGGCGTGACCGCCCATCTGTCGCGCAATGTGGGCGACACGGGTACTGCGCGCGACACGTTTACGCTGGGTCCGGTGGATCTGACGCTATACCCCGGCCAATCCATCTTTATCACCGGCGGCAATGGCATGGGCAAATCCACGCTGTTGCAACTGCTGACCGGGTTACGCCACCCGGATGCGGGGTCGATCTATATCGACGGTGTCGAGGTGACCCGCGACACGGTGGCCGATTATCGCGGTGTGTTTTCGGCCGTGTTCAGCGAATTCTACCTGTTCCGCCATCTCTTTGGCCTGACCGAAGAAGAGCGCGCCCGCCTGCAAGAGCACATCGTAGAGCTTGGCCTTGGCGAAGGCGTGTCGATCACTGGCGATGAGTTTGACAGCCTGTCGCTGTCCACAGGCCAGATGCGCCGCCTTGCCCTGTCCATCGCGCTGGCCGAACAACGCCCGATCATCGTGCTCGACGAATTCGCCGCCGATCAGGACCCGGCGCGGCGCACGTTCTTTTACGACGTCCTTGTGCCGCGTCTGGCGCGCGCCGGTCACTGCGTGATTGCCGTCACCCATGACGAGCATTGCTTTGACAAATGCGACCGCCTGATCCGCGTTGAGGATGGCAAGATCGCCTCTGACGAAATGCAACGGCCTGTGCCCCAGCAGGCCGGGTGACCCAGAGGATACTGGCAAACGCCACTCGCGTCATACAAGTCGCGTCACACAAGTCGTGTCACAGGCGTTTGGGCTGTATAAGGCGCGCATCGGGGTCGTCGGGTGCCGCCTGTGGCAAGTCCGTAAAATCATAGTGATCCGCCACGGCCTGTGGCACATCAAGCCCGCCGACTATTCGGCCTGCCAGCCCGCCCTTCTCTGCCAGCCCACCTTTCTCTGCCAGCCTCATGCGTTGCGCTGCGCGGGTCAGGGGGGCCCCCGCCAACATCTGCGAGTCCGCCACCGACAGCACGACCGCACCGCTGGCAAGTCCTGCATTGGGCCGGATCGACAGGCGGTCCCTTACGACGACAGGCTCTGCGATGACCGATAGCGCGATCTTTAGCGCCGCGCGACAATCGTGTTCGATGTCGCCGCTGCTTAGAACCGCGATGACCCGGTCCGTAGTTCCCGCCACCACAGACCCCGCCACCATAGACCCACCGGCCGCAGACCCGCCAACCGCAGTAATCGCTCTGTCCACAAGACTGCGCAGCCGCACATGCGCCTGAAGGTGATCCGCTGGCGTGTGCCGACCGTCCGCCATCCCCGGCAGACCAAAACACAGCACCGCCGCCCTGCCCTGTGCAACGCGGCTTCGTTTCACCGTATCAGGGCGCCTGCTGTGGGGCGAAATCCGGACTTGTGCGCGGATTTGTTCGGCAAGGGCCACCGTGTCTTGCGAGGGCTCTGTGTCCAGATCGTGACGCAGGATCGTCTGGCAGCGCCGATAGACCTGCAACGCATCGGCGCGATCTCCGGCGCGCCAATGGATCTGCATCAAGGCGCGGTGACCCTGCTCTTGGGTGGGCTCTACCTCCAGCAATTTTTGCGCCGTCTGCGCCGTGATCGCATCCTCGCCAACCGACAGATCATGGGACAGCAACGCAATCAGGGCCCGCTGCGCCCGGTTGCGCAGGCGCGTGCGCTCCTGCCACAGCCAGTCTTCAAACGGCTCGGCGCGCAGGGTCAGCCCGGCCATGAACTCTCCGTCGTACAGGGTCAGGGCATGACGCTGCTGCGTGATCCCCCCAAGATCCAGAAGGCGCTCAAACTCGATCACATCGACAGCCCCCGTGGGAAAGCGGCAACTGACCCGATCTTTTAGCGCGACAAGCCCGTCAAGCTGCGCACGGCCCAACCCCTTGCACAACAGCGCCAGATCCTGCCGCAGACTGGCGCGCGCGGGGGTCTCGCTAACCTGAGGCCAAAGCTGGGCGGCCAGATCCTCTCGTGCCAGATCCCGGCCTTTTGCCGCCACCAGAACACCCAAAAGCGGCCAGCATTTGCGCGTCGCCAGTTAGATCGGGTCTGCCTGCGGGCTGCGCAGGTCCAACCGGCCCAGCAATCGCAGGGGAAACCCCGTCATTCAGGCCACCCAAAGCACAAAGAATCACAGATCCAGACGACGGCAGAACGCAACCCTGCAGGATCGGGTGACCCGCGCCTCTGGATACTAGGTCTAAAGCCCGGTATTATCACAGGTTTACAATTGCTTAGCATTTTCTCTCTATGCGTTGGGGAAAAACCGGCTCTGGCCCCGGTCGGTTCCGCTGAAGGCCTCTGGGTGTCACCTGACGGACATTCAAAGTCGATCAACCCTTCTGTGAAACAATATTGCATAAAATTTACGGTAAATCACATTAAATTTCACAATAAATTTACGTTTAGCTGTTCAATTAAGCTAAGCAGACGGAGAGTGATCCTGACGCTTGGTGCCCCCGGTATCAGTGGGGCTGCCATCAATAAAGAAGGGTGCGAGAGGATAGCGGCGTTCGTCAGGGTATAAAACCCAAAGACCTTTTATCGGGGCATGGACCGATGACGAAACCTTATTTTTCTCTTTCAGACCGGGCATCGGGACACTTTGTGTCGAGCTCTCGCACCACTCTTTTTGAAAGGTATGTCACACATATCGATGCGTCGGCAGATCTGCGCCTTTGGGACGGGTCCAGACGCAATTCAATGGATTCCTTTCCCCCGCCAGTTCCGCTATCCTGTGGACAATATCTGTCACAGTGAGAGCCACATCATTAGCGTTTCGCGTCGCATCTTTACCCTTGGCCTTGGTCTTGCCAGCCTGAGCGCCTGTTCCGGCACGACATCGGCCATCCGCAGCGCCACACCCGTGGCAGCCACCAACCGGTTTCGACCCACGCCAAACCCGGCCTTTGACGCCTGGGTTGGCGGGTTTCGGACCCGGGCCGCGGCCAAGGGCATTTCGCAAAGCACGCTGAGCACGGCGTTTCGGGACGTGGGGTATTTGCCCGACGTGATCGAGCGGGATCGCAACCAGACCGAGACCGACCGGTCGTTAGAGGATTACGTCTCTATCGCGGCGGGGGATGACAAGGTGAAGATGGGGCGCGAGGTCTATGCGCGCTACGCCGCGACACTGGCGCGGATCGAGGCGAAATACGGCGTCGAGGCCAAGGTGGTCACGGGCGTTTGGGGGGTCGAAAGCTTTTTCGGCACACGGCGCGGCGATATTCCGGTGATCTCTGCGGTCTCGACGCTGGCCTTTGACGGGCGGCGTGGGGCGTTCTTTGAACAACAGTTGATGGCGGCGCTGCGCATTCTGCAACGGGGCGACACCACGGCGGCGAATATGACCGGCAGTTGGGCCGGCGCGATGGGGCACACACAGTTCATCCCGACCTCGTTCGAGGCCTATGCGGTTGATTTCACCGGCGACGGGCGGCGCGACATCTGGTCGGACGATCCCACGGACGCGCTTGCCTCGACCGCCGCCTATCTCAGCCGCTCGGGCTGGGTCAAAGGGCAGCCATGGGGCGTCGAGGTCAAGCTGCCCGCAGGGTTCAACACCGGGCTGACCGGACGCGGCACGACGCGCCAACCGTCGGACTGGGCCGCGATGGGCGTGCGCGATATGCGCGGCGCTGTGGTGCCCAACCACTCGGCGGCCTCGATCATTATTCCCGCCGGGGCCAGCGGTCCGGCCTTTATGACATTCCGCAATTTCACAGCCATCACCCGATATAACAACGCCGAGAAATATGTGATCGGCGTTGGACATTTATCGGATCGCGTGGCGGGAGGCGGGCCAATTCAGGGGCGCTATCCCAATGATGCCAACGGGATGAGCAAGGCCGACCGCCAAAAGATGCAGCAGCGGCTGACGGCCAAAGGCTTTGACACCGGGGGCACCGATGGGGTGATCGGCCCCAAGACCCGCGCTGCGATCAGCGCCTATCAGGGGCAGAGCGGGATAAGCGTGACGGGCGAGCCGTCACTGGATCTGTTGCGCCGGTTGGGGTGAATTTGCGCCAGCCTCAGGGTTCTCAGGGTTCTCAGGGTTCTATTCGGGAATAGCAAAGACCTGTCCCGGATAGATCAGATTTGGATTGCGGATGCGATCCTTGTTGGCCTCAAAGACGCGCACATACAAAAACCCGTCGCCATATTCCTTAGAGGCAATGCCCCACAGGGTATTTCCGGGCTGTACGGTCAGCACTGCAATCGCGGTTTGCTTGCTGTCCTCGGCGCGGGTGTCGAGCGCGGCCAGCACCTCTGGTTCTTCGCGTTTAAAGGGGGTCTCGACACGCGAGGTCACCGTCCCGCTTTCGTTCACCTCATCGACGCGCAGGGTATAGACGCCCGTATCCACTTCTGGCAGAGGCATCCGCCATTGGCCGTCGGCGGCGATCTGGGCGATCTCGATGGGCTTGTTGTTCAGATAGGCGCGCACAAACCCCTGCCCTGCCCCACGCCCGCCAAGGGCGACATCACCCGCCGGGTCATAGGTG
>CALGTJ010000088.1 GCA_937901435.1 uncultured Rhodobacter sp.
TCATTGATTCAGAGATCAACAAACCGCGCAAGAGGGGGTGAGTAATTACCCGCGTCCAGCCTGTCTGGCGGGTCCCTGTCGGGCCAGTCGCGCGGTTTCTTTGACCGGACGGGCAGCGCGAACGATAATGCGCCGCCAGAGACGGCCAGGACAGACAGATCCGCGGACAAGCGGGACGAAAACACAAATGCAGGTCCGCCGCCCTCGTTTCAGATCTCTATACTGGAACTCGAAAGGGATCTGTCCAGCCAGCTTGCACGGATGAACGCCGAACAATCTCTGTCCCGCGATGTGCAAGCCGTCGCGCCGAGCACACCCTCGAAAGAGGCAGAGGGGATCGGTCGCGCAGAACCGCGTGCCGCCAAGGAACCCTCTGTGCCCAATCCCATGGCAGAGCCGGGTTACGCCAACCCGATGGCGGCGCGTCCTGACAGATCCGAGCGCGCAGAGGCTGAACCTGACCCAAGCGTCCAAAACCCGGCTGCTCAGAACACGGCCACACAGAATACAGCTGCCCAAAACACAGCCGCTCAGAACCCTGCGACAGAGGGGCCTGCCCGCCCAGAACTGGCGGAAAGCGCCTAACGCCAGAACACCACGTTATATTTTGGCAAGGTGGGTCCGTTACCCATCTGCCAGAACCCGTTTCTTATTCTGCTGCGGGGCGGCTCGCCGGGTTGTTTGGATGTGTCGTCCAATCGGCAAAATCCGCCTCGACGACCTTACCCGTCCTTTCGTCCACCACTCCGGGCGAAAGCTGTTCCATCGTGATGCAATTCTCGACCGGGCAGACGTTGACGCAAAGGTTGCAGGCGACGCATTCGTCATCCATCACCTCGAACACCCGATCCAGCGACATGGAAATCGCTTGGTGCGAGGTATCTTCGCAGGCCGCATAACAGCGCCCGCATTTGATGCAGGCGTCTTGGTCGATGCGGGCTTTGGTGATGTAATTCAGGTTCAGATGCTGCCATTCGGTGAAATTCGGCACCGCCGCCCCGACAAAATCATCCAGCGAGGTATAACCCTTGCTGTCCATCCAGTCAGACAGACCGCTGATCATTTCCTGAACGATCTTAAAGCCATAGGTCATCGCCGCCGTGCAGACCTGCACATTGCCCGCGCCCATGGTCATATATTCCGCCGCATCGCGCCACGTGGTGACACCGCCAATGCCGCTGATCGGAAAGCCGCGGGTTTCGGGGTCGCGCGCGATATTGCCCACCATGTTCAGCGCAATCGGTTTCACAGCAGGTCCGCAATAGCCGCCGTGGCTGCCCTTGCCGTCAATCATCGGTTCCGGGCTCATCGTGTCGAGGTTCACCGAGGTGATCGAGGTCACCGTATTGATCAGCGACACCGCATCCGCGCCCCCCGCATGCGCCGCGCGGGCAGGATACCGGATGTCGGTGACATTGGGCGTCAATTTCACGATCACCGGCATGCGCGTATATTGCTTGCACCAGCGCGTGACCATTTCGATGTATTCCGGCACCTGACCGACCGCCGCACCCATGCCGCGCTCGCTCATCCCGTGGGGACACCCAAAGTTAAGCTCGATCCCGTCGGCACCGGTTTCCTCGACGCGGGGCAGGATCGCTTTCCACGCCTCTTCCTCGCAGGGCACCATGATCGACACGATGACGGCCCGATCCGGGTAATCCCGCTTGACCGCCTTGATCTCTCGCAGGTTCACTTCAAGGTCGCGGTCCGTGATCAATTCTATGTTGTTGATCCCCAGAACGCGCCGGTCAGCCCCGTAAACCACGCCGTAGCGCGGCCCGTTGACGTTCACGACCGGAGGACCCGCCTCGCCCAGCGTCTTCCAGACGACGCCACCCCACCCGGCCTCGAACGCGCGGCGCACGTTGTATTCCTTATCGGTCGGCGGGGCCGAGGCCAGCCAAAAGGGATTGGGGCTTTTGATACCTATGAACGTGCTGGAAAGATCGGCCACGGCTGGCTCTCCCTGTTAGGTTAACTCTATGGACATGTGTTTTGTGACCAACTGCATGTCACGACGCTGCTGTCTTCTTGATATATGTCACCGCCATAACTCCAAACCGATGTATAGACGTTGCCGTCACTGCTGGCTGCCGTCAGGGCCACATCCGGCCAACCATTTGTCGTGCTGGGCAAAACCTCTGCCTTATTGACAGCTGCGTCCAGAACCACACGCTGCGCTCCGCCCAAGTCGACAAACAGGATCAACGCACAGACCGAGACACCGTTGGAACAGGTCACAGAGGTTTCCGCGTAGAGGCACTGTAATTCCGCGGTGCCGCTGGCGGTCGGATACTGTGCTGCGTGAAAATCACCCACCGACCCCTTTAGATCCTGGGTTTCAACCTGCAGGACTACGCTGGCAGTGGCCCATTGGGCTGCTGACATTGTCGCGCGCTCAAGAACTGGCGCATCCGTACAAGCCGCCGCAGCACTGGCAAAAAACCCTGTTGCCAAGGCCGTCATACCGCAGAGAGCCTTGATATCATTCATCGCATGTTTCATTCGGTTCAATCTGCACAAAGTGCGTAAATCTGAAGGGTCAGCGGCTGATCCTGCCCGCTGACATTGCGCAAATCCACGCGCCAGCGGCCATCCGACAGCGGGAAATTTGCGATCACGTTGAACAGGATGCGGTCCTCTGGCTGGCCGGATAGCAGATACCCGCCACCCGTCAACTGGCCTTTGTCACAGCCAAGCGTCCGGCTAATCAACTCGCCGTTTTCGACCCGCTTGCGCACATAGCGGTCGGATTCGCGGTGGAGCGCCTGCGCAGCGGTGGTCGCGAAAACACTCGCGGCCAAGGCCAGCCCGATGAAATTACGACAAGAACGCATGAATATCCTCCGCGGCATCGCGGCCCTCGGCCACAGCCGTCACCGTAAGGTCATCCCCCCCCGTTGCGCAATCGCCCCCGGCCCAGACCTTGTGCACAGAGCTGCGCCCCTTTGCATCCACCTTGATCTTGCCGCCCTCCAGCGCAAGCCCGGCAGGCGCGGCGTCAAAGCGTTGGCCGATAGCCTTGAACATCTGGTCAGCCTCGATGCGCAGGGTCTCGCCTGTGCCTTCCAGTCCGCCCGCACCTTGGCGGGTGTATTCCAACTCCAGCGCGCCATCGCGCAGGGCAATCGGCATCACATCCGTCAGAATGCGCACGCCTTTTGAGGCTGCAAGGTCTTGTTCATAGGGGCTGGCGGCCATGCGATCCTGCCCGCGCCGATAGGCGATGGTGACATTCTGCGCGCCCAGCAGTTTCGCCTGCACCGCGGCATCGACGGCGGTCATGCCGCCGCCGATCACCACGACGTTGCGACCGACCCCCAGGGAGGAGAGATCGTCCGCCTGCCGTAAACCTGCGATAAAATCAACGGCGTTAAGGGCATTCGCCCCTGTTTCGCCGGGTAAATCCATCTGCTGCACGCCAGCGAGGCCAACCGACATAAAGACCGCGTCGAAATCCTCGGGCAGGCTGTCAAGGCCAAGGCTGGCACCCAGATCCACCCCATAGCGGATCTCGATCCCACCGATCTGCAAAAGCCAATCGACCTCTGCCTGCGCAAAGCCACCCACCGCTTTATAGCTGGCGATGCCGTATTCGTTCAGACCCCCGGCCTTGGGGCGCGCCTCGAAAATCACCACATCATGACCCTTCATCGCAAGTCGATGCGCACAGGCAAGACCCGCAGGACCAGCCCCGACCACGGCGATCTTTTTGCCGCTGGTCCCGACCCGTGCAAAGGGATGCGGTTTGGTCATCATCGTGTCAGTGGCATAGCGTTGCAGCCGCCCGATCTCGACAGGCTTGCCCTCTGCCGCCTCGCGCACACAGGCCTCTTCGCACAGGGTCTCGGTCGGGCAAACCCGGGCGCACATCCCGCCGAGGATATTCTGTTCGAATATCGTCTTGGCAGCAGCCTCTGGCGTGCCGGTAGAGATCTGGCGGATGAACAGGGGAATATCAATCGCGGTCGGACAGGCCGTCACACAGGGCGCATCATAGCAAAAATAGCACCGATCCGAGGCCACGGCGGCCTCGTGCCGGTCAAACGGCGCGTGCAAATCATCGAAATTCTTGGCCAAAACCTCTGGTGCGAGGCGATTGGCGGCGACGCCGGGTGTAAAGGGGCTATTTCCCATCGGGCACTCCGTCCAGAGAAGTTATCCCCTGACTGTGCCACATCTGAAAATTTTATCAATTGGTAAATTTTTTGAAATTGACGATTTTTGGGGACTTCGACGTCCTACCACTCTCATCCATCTAAAAAGCGGGCCCCAACGCCTGTTGCAGCCCGCCTTTGCCAAATTTTTGATCACTTTGCAGAACCGGCTAGAAACAGCTTTCCAGCAAAGGCTTGGTGTTTTCCACCGTCATCGCAATCGGGTTGCCGCCACAGCTAGGGTCGCTCAGGGCAGAGGCGACCAGCGCGTTGATGTCAGGGTCTTTCACGCCCAGCGCGGTCAGGTTCGCCGGAATGCCAAGCTTCGCGTTCAACTCGCCCACAAAAGCATAAAACCCGTCAAAGCCACCGCTGATTCCCAGATAATTGGCCGCATCCCCCAGCCGCGCCTCGATGGCACTGCGGTTGAACATCAGCACGTTTTGCATGACCACCGCATTTGTCGTGCCGTGGTGGGTGTGATGCACCGCACCGATGGGGTGTGACAACGCATGGATCGCGCCGAGGCCCTTTTGAAACGCCGTGGCCCCCATCATCGCCGCAGACATCATATGCGCGCGTGCCTCGATATTGCCGCCATCAGTGAAAGCGGTCTGCAGGTTTTCCTTGACCAGCCTCATACCTTCCAGCGCGATGCCTTGCGACATGGGGTGATAGTGCGGCGAGCAGAACGCCTCAAGGCAATGGGCAAAAGCATCCATGCCCGTGCCCGCGGTGATCATCGGCGGCATTCCAACCGTCAGTTCCGGGTCGCAGATGACAACAGTGGGGAGGAATTTCGGGTGAAAGATGATCTTTTTCTCATGCGTCAGGCTGTTGGTGATGACAGAGGCCCGACCGACCTCTGACCCGGTCCCCGCCGTCGTGGGCACCGCCACAATCGGCGCGATGGCATCGGCATCGGCGCGGGTCCACCAGTCGTCCACGTCCTCGAAATCCCAGATTGGGCGGGTTTGGCCCGCCATAAATGCCACCAGCTTGCCCAGATCAAGGCCAGAGCCGCCGCCAAAGGCGATCACGCCGTCATGCCCGCCGTCGCGGTACGCCTTGATGCCGGCCTCTGCATTCACCTCGGTCGGGTTCGGGTCCACATCCGCAAAGATCGCCCGCCCCAGACCGGCAGCCTCCATCAGGTCCAGCGTGGCAAGGGCGATGGGCAGGTTGGCAAGACCCTTATCCGTGACCAGCAAAGGCTTTTTCAGCCCCGCAGCCGCACAGGCCGCGCCGATTTCAAAAATACGACCAGCGCCGAAACGAATAGCGGTGGGATAGGACCAGTTGGCAGTCAGGGACATAAGCTATGCCTTCTTGATGTGGTGAAATTCAAAGTTGATCATTTTGTCGCTTTGCTGTCGCAAGAGCTATTCATTCGCATTGAAAGCCCGCGCGCAAGGCTTTGGGCGCATTGCACGACAGCTTTATGCCTTTTCGAACCCCCGCGCGATTTCCCAGTCGGTGACGGCCTTGTCAAATTCTTCCTGCTCCCATTCAGCGGCGCGGGTGTAGTGGTCGATAACGTCGTCGCCCATCGCCTGCCGCAAAACCACCGAGCCGCGCAAAGTTTGGGTCGCGGCGCGCAGGGTTTGCGGGATGTCGGCGGCCTTGGCGTCCTCGTAGACATCGCCGGTGGTCGCCGGGGCAAGCGTCATCTTGTCCTCGATTCCCTTGATCCCGGCGGCCAGCATAGCGGCCTGCGCCAGATAGGGGTTCAGGTCAGAGCCACCGATGCGGCATTCGACCCGCACGCCTTTGGTGCCCGCACCGCAAAGGCGGAACCCGGCTGTGCGATTATCAACGGACCAGACGGTCTTGGTTGGGGCAAAGGTCCCCTTGGAAAAGCGTTTGTAGCTGTTGACGTAGGGCGCAAGGAAATAGGTGTAATCAGGCGAATAGGCGATAAGGCCAGCCATATAGTGACGCATCAGATCGGACATGCCAAGTTTATCCCCGGCGTCATAAAACAGCGGTGTACCGTCTTTCCAAAGGGATTGATGCACATGGGACGAACTGCCGACGCGATCAGGGGCCCATTTCGGCAGAAAGCTGGCCGCGTGCCCCTGCTGCCAAGCGATTTCCTTGACAGCATGTTTTGCGATGCTGTGATGATCCGCGCAATTCAACGCCTCGGCGTAGCGGATGTTCAACTCTTCCTGACCCGCCTCTGCCTCACCCTTGGTGTTTTCCACCGGGATCCCGGCGGCATAAAGGTGATTGCGCAGGGGGCGCATCACGGCCTCTTCCTTGGTGGTCTGAAGGATGTGGTAATCCTCGTTATACCCACTGAGCGGCACCAGAGCGCGATAACCATCCTTGCGCAGGGCGTCATAGCTTTGCTCGAACAGGAAAAACTCCAACTCTGTGGCCATCATTGCCGTGAATCCAAGCGCCTCTAGCCGCGCGATCTGCTTTTTCAGGATGGCGCGGGGCGAATGCGGGACGGGCTGATGGGTGTGGTGATCCAGAACGTTACATAGCACCATCGCTGTGCCCTCTAGCCAGGGCACCGGGCGGATCGTCGTCAGGTCCGGCTGCATCACATAATCGCCATAGCCTGCCTGCCAAGAGGTAGAGGCATAGCCGTCCGGCGTCGCCATCTCCAGATCGGTCGCCAGCAGGTAGTTGCAGCAATGGGTCTCGCGGTAGGAATGTTCGACAAAATTCGCCGCGTGAAAGCGTTTGCCCATCAGACGCCCCTGCATATCGACAAGGCACACAAGTACGGTGTCGATACTGCCATCGGTTACGCGGGCTTTGAGGTCATCAAAGGTCATAATGGGCATTGGGGCGGCTCCTGTCGAAAACACTCTTGGAAAGAGGGGCGGCACGTTGGACCCCTGACGTAGTTCTGACCCGAAGGTGTAGAGAGGTCCAGCCCGTCCGGTCACTTCCTTATCATCGCAAAAGCGTTTGATCGGTATTGCAGCGGTATGCGGCTGTTTTGCCCCGTTTCAAAACCGGACCCTGTCGCGCGGTGTCGGCTTGATCCATCGGGTCGTAGTCACGCCGGTCAGATTTGACGGGCGGATTTTGCGGTCACGGGTATGAAGGCGGGTGCGCCTGCTTCAATTCACCGTAGCGTTAATAAATGGCACGACCACAGGATATGGTCTTGCTCTTGGCACCTAAACCGCGAAACCCGGCCCCGCTGATGAGATTTCGCATCTAAATACAGTGTTGATATATTATTCAGCCAACAGAATGTTGACGGTTGCCCAATAGCGTGTGTAATTTCCAGCGCTAACAGAGGCCTTCGATACACCACTAGCTGTAGTGGTCCGAGTGGGGATAATCGGATCGATGCAAGAGCCAGATGATACGAAACCACAGGACGGCGACCGCAAAAAGTCGTCCATCCAGTCGGTCAAGATAAAACGGATGCCCGGCTCGCCGCATATGCGGCTCACGCCGGTTTCAGCGCCAGCGCCAGTGCCCGATCACGCTGCGCACGCGCAACAGCCAGCGCCTCATCCCCCTCTGTCCGGGGCCGGTGACACCGAAACACTGTTGCAACACCCCGACCATGCGTCGCGCGCCCAGACCACGACGGCACAAGACCGACCGATCAAGACACCATTTTCGACCCCACCTGCGTTCAAAATAAAATGGCCGAACTTCAGTCCGATCATCAAACTCGGGATGACAGCCGCCGCTTTGACGGTCCTGATCCTGACGTTTCTTGTGCCTGCATAGGGGCCACAAGATATTCGCGATGTTACCCCGCTTGCCGCCACGGTCGTGCCGGGGGCTGCGGGGCTACCTTCTGGGTCGGCGGTGGTCGCCCCTGTATCCACCCCGGTTGCTGTTGCAAATCCTGCCCCGCTGACCTCGCCGCGTCAAGTGATGCCGCGGCCCGCTTACCCCGAGAACCCTCAGCTTAAACTGCTGACGGGTGGGCACTATGCACCATTCACCGATCAGGACTTGCCCGGTGAGGGCATGGTGACGGAACTGGTCCACGCCGCTCTGGATATCACCCCCTCGCCGCTCACCTATTCCGTCACATGGGAAAACGATTGGTCCCGGCATCTCTTTCCGCTGCTCAGTGACAAGACCTTTGATCTGGGCTTTCCTTGGCTGAAACCGGATTGTCAGGCGACACCCACCGATGAGCGTTGCACGAATTTCCTGTATTCCGATCCACTGATGATCCTGCCGATCATGTTGTTCGTGCGCGAAGACAATCAGTTTCGCTTTCAAAGCGACGCGGATATCGTCGGCAAACGCCTGTGTCGCCCCCAAGGGTATTTCACTCATGATCTGGAACGCAGCGACCGGCGGTGGTTGTCCAAAGGCCTGATCACCCTCGTCGAGGGCAAGGATCCTGCTGACTGTCTGAAACAGGTCCTTATGGGAAATGTCGATGCGGCGACGATCAACCTGTTTCTTGGCGCAACGCTGACGTTGGAAATGGGCCTGCGCAACGCGATCCTGCCGCTGGAACGGCCCCTGTCCCAAGAAGGTTTGTATGTGGTGACCTCAAAGGCCCATTGGCGGGGGAAATCCCACCTCAATCAGATCAACGCCGGTCTGCAAAAACTCAAGGACGAGGGGCGATACCACGAAATCGTGTCCCGTCATATGGAATTGTTCCGCTCGCAGCTTCAGTAACTTCTGTCACGCGCCGTGAACATCCTGTAGCGCCGAGCCCCCACTCGGCGCTACAGTCTTTTTCGCGCTCTGCCTCTGCGGTTTGCAAATAAATCAAGGCCTTACCGGCCAGGCAACCGCATCCGCCTCGGCCCCCAAAATGAGTGTTGGAGGAAACACAACTTCGTGGCAACATACCCCGACGATGCACAGACATGGCTGCGCGGACTATTCAAGAATGGATGATTGAATGAAAAAAGTGATTTTCACCCTTGGCCTGTCTCTCGCTCTTGCCAGCACAGCCTACGCCCAAAGCTATAACTGCCAGCAGGGCGGCCTGAACGCGACAGAGCGCACAATCTGCCAATATTCCGACCTGGGTTATCAGGATAGCGAGATGGCGCGGCTTTGGGGTCTGCTTACAGCCAGTGACAGAAATGCAATGCGCGCGGGACAGCGTCAGTGGCTGAAAGAGCGCAATTGGTGCGGGACAGATTACAGTTGCATCTATACTGGGAGTCACTGAAGACCCGAGATTTGAAGGGTTGACGTCCAAGCGGGCA
>CALGTJ010000089.1 GCA_937901435.1 uncultured Rhodobacter sp.
GATCACTCTCATACCGCAGCCGCCAACCGACCGTGGTGAATAATCCGGGTTAAAGACCTTACAACGCTGGGGTCAATCGGGGTTGCGTTTGAAAGCATGCCACAGGTAAGTCACTTCAACCCTCACGGAAAGGAAAATCATGCGACCCTCTGGCAGAGAACTAAACGAAATGCGTCCCATTGTCATCGAAACGGGCGTGACCCGCCATGCTGAAGGGTCGTGTTTGATCAAATGCGGCGACACTCACGTCCTGTGCACTGCGACGCTGGAAGAACGCGTACCCCCCTTTCTAAAGAACACCGGACTGGGTTGGGTCACTGCCGAATACGGGATGCTGCCGCGCGCGACGAACACACGCATGCGGCGCGAGGCAAAGAATGGGCAAAGCGGACGCACACAGGAAATCCAACGCCTGATCGGTCGTGCCCTGCGCGCAGGTGTGGATCGTGTCGCCTTGGGCGAACGTCAGATCACCATCGACTGTGATGTGATTCAGGCTGATGGCGGCACCCGCTGCGCCTCAATCACCGGCGGCTGGGTCGCGCTAAGCCTTGCGGTTCAAAAGCTGATGAAGGCGGGTGACGTAATTACCAATCCGCTGATGGATAATATTGCCGCTGTCAGTTGTGGCATCTACGCGGGCCAACCTGTGCTGGATCTGGATTATCCTGAGGATAGCGAAGCAGGTGTTGACGGTAATTTCGTTCTCACCGGGTCTGGTCGTCTGGTAGAGGTGCAAATGTCCGCCGAGGGATCCACCTATTCTCGCGCGCAGATGGATGAACTGCTGGACCTGTCGGAAAAAGGCATCGCCGAATTGGTCGCCGCTCAGAACGCTGCGATTGCCTGAATGAGACGGTTTGCCGGGGACAGGCTGGTCATCGCCTCGCATAACGCGGGCAAAATTCGCGAGATTGGCCCTTTGTTAGAGCCGTTTGGCGTGCAGGTTTCCTCTGCCACCGATCACGGACTTGATGAACCGGAAGAAACCGAAAGCACCTTTGTCGGCAATGCGCGGATCAAGGCGCATTATACAGCAAAAGCCACTGGCTTGCCTGCCCTGTCCGACGATAGCGGGATCACCGTCGACGCGCTTGGCGGTGATCCAGGCGTCTACACTGCCGATTGGGCTGAAACGCCCGATGGGCGGGATTTTCCGATGGCCATGACACGGGTATGGACCCTACTTGAGGAAAAACACGCCCCCCTTCCCCGTCATGCACAATTTCGCTGCACCCTTTGCCTTGCTTGGCCCGATGGGCATGACGAGGTGTTCGAGGGCATCGTTTCCGGGGATCTGGTCTGGCCAATGCGCGGTGACCTTGGGTTCGGTTTCGACCCTATCTTTCGCCCTTTGGGATATTCTGAAACCTTCGGTGAGATGGACCCAACCCAAAAACACGGCATGAGTCATCGCGCTGATGCTTTCGCCAAACTTGTCGCAGGTTGTTTTGCCTGAAAACTGGCAGACCAACGGCTTTGGCCTTTACCTGCATTGGCCGTTTTGCATGGCCAAATGCCCCTACTGCGATTTCAACTCGCATGTGGTTGCGTCGATTGACCAAGCCCGATGGAAACGGGCCTATTTGGCCGAAATCGCCCGTGTTGGGGTCGAAACGCAGGGACGCCTCTTAAACACAGTCTTCTTTGGCGGCGGCACGCCCAGCCTCATGGATGCCGATCTGGTTGCGGATATCCTGCAGGCCACTCGAACCACCTGGACCACCGCGAACGACCTAGAGGTGACGCTGGAGGCCAATCCAACGTCGATCGAGGCCAACCGCTTTGCCGGATATCGCGATGCGGGGGTTAATCGCGTCTCTATCGGAATTCAGGCACTCAACGACGCAGACCTTAGGGCCCTTGGTCGTCTGCACACCGCAGATGAGGCGCTTGCCGCCTTGGACATCGCCAGAAATACCTTTGATAGGGTCAGTTTTGATCTTATCTATGCGCGACAACATCAAACCTTAGCGCAATGGCGACAGGAGCTGCGTCAAGCCTTGTCGATGGAACCGACACATCTTTCGATGTATCAACTGACTATCGAAGACGGCACAGCCTTTGGCGATCGCCACAAGCGCGGGCGGCTTTCTGGCCTGCCAAACGATGACCTTGGAGCTGACCTGTATGAGGCAACCCAAGAGTTGTGCGAGGTTGCCAATCTGCCCGCCTACGAGGTGTCAAATCACGGCAGGCTGGGTCACGAAAGCCGTCATAACCTGATCTACTGGCGGTCCGGCGATTGGTTGGGCATCGGCCCCGGCGCGCACGGACGTCTGACCCTTGAGGATCAAAGATGGTCCACTGATACGTCCTTGGCCCCAACGACGTGGCTGGCAGCCGTTGAAAAGAATGGAAGCGGCGAAAAGACCAGAGAAATCCTGTCACCGCGCGAGACGCTGTCAGAGGCCTTGATGATGGGACTGCGGATCACTGAAGGCGTGGATTTGTCAGGGTATCCCTTGCCTGCCGCCTTTATGCAAAAGACCAATGACCTTGCGGACATCGGCCTTGTGACATTCATGGATCAACGCCTGAAAACAACGGCCTCAGGTCGGCCCTTGATCAATGCAATCCTCAGAGATTTATTCGAAACGCTGCCTCGATCAGTTGTCTGACTGGCCAGAAAGCAACCCACACAACCGATCGAGATCTTCTAACGTTTTGTAACTGATCGTCATCCTTCCTGATTGCAGATCTGCGCCGTGATCAATCTGCACCTTCAATCCCAAAGCAGCGGACATGTCGCCCTCTAACGCCAGTGTATCCGCGTCTTTTTCACTGGGCCGGGCGACATTGGTTGCGGGCTTACTGACCGGTCCCTTTGCCAGTCGCTCTGCGTCACGGACGGAAAGACCCTTGGACACAATGTGCTTGGCAAGGTCCAACGGATTATCAGCCGTCACAAGGGCTCTTGCATGTCCTGCCGACAACTGCCCTTTGCGAACCATGTCCTGAATGCCGTCTGGCAGGTTCAACAGGCGCAGCAAATTTGCGATGTGACTACGGCTTTTGCCAAGCGCCTCTGCAATCCTTTCCTGCGTATGACCAAAACGATCCATCAGCTGCCGATAGCCAGCTGCCTCTTCCACCGCATTCAAATCCGCTCGCTGAATGTTCTCGATGATCGCTATTTCAAGAACTTCAGTCTCGTTATAATCTCGGATCAGGGCCGGAACTTCGTGCAATTGCGCCATCTGGGACGCTCGCCACCGACGTTCGCCCGCCACGATTTCGTACATTCCCGGCTGGTTGGGCATATCTCGCAGGATCAGCGGCTGTATGACGCCCTTTTCCCGAATCGAGTTCGCCAGATCTTCCAGCTGATCCGGGTCAAAGTCGCGTCGTGGCTGATCAACATTTGGTCGGATTTTTTCAATCGCGATCAGACGTTCACCCACTGCAGCGGCCGGTATATCACGGGTCTCTTGAACCGGTGCCACATCCGCCATCAAAGCAGAAAGACCACGCCCAAGACCACGCCGTTCAGGTTTTTTATCGGCCATCGTCTGTCTCCCTATGATTTAACCGCGACTTGGCGCGCAATCAATTCCTGTGCCAAAGCCCGGTATGCCATGCTGCCTTTGGAATTCGTATCGTAATCCAGAACCGGGATCGAGAAAGATGGTGATTCACTGATCCGAACATTCCGCGGAATCATCGTTTTGAATACCAGATCACCCAAGTTGTCCCGCGCGTCTGTCTCAACCTGCTGAGACAGGTTGTTCCGGCGATCATACATCGTTAGCACGACGCCCTCTATTCGCAGATTGGGATTCGCGCTTTGCCGAACCTCCCGGATTGTCAACATAAGCTGCGACAGGCCTTCAAGCGCATAGAATTCAGATTGCAGAGGCACCAGAACAGAGTCCGCCGCAACCATTCCGTTTACGGTCAACAGGCTAAGCGAGGGGGGGCAGTCGATAAGGACATAATCCAGTTCAAATTGATCAATTGCCGGCTGCCGTAGGGCATCAT
This sequence comes from uncultured Rhodobacter sp., assembly GCA_937901435.1. The sequence continues at coordinate 3,982 of CALGTJ010000089.1, forward strand.
GCAAAAGATAACTGCGCTTTTCGTTTGAAACGAGCTCGATATCCGCAGAACTCAGATCCGTTGTTGCAGGCGCAATCCAGAGGCCATCAATTCCAGTGGCGTGCATGACTTTTTCCAGCGGCGCATCCTCTAGCAGCAGGTCATATGTCGTGACATGGCGATCCTGCATCTGAAGGCCAAGCCCGGTTGATGCGTTCCCTTGCGGATCCAGATCCACCAAAAGCACGTTATACCCGTCTTCGACCAAGGCCGCGCCAAGGTTGATCGTCGTTGTTGTTTTACCCACACCGCCTTTTTGATTGGCGACCGCAATGATCTTGGGGCGACTTGACCGAATGGGATCATGCACGTGCGAGGTCTCCAATTTTTAGTATGACAGAGTCAGGATGAGTCAGGCTTTGGCTTTTTTCAATCGAGAACGTCCAGTTTTCAAGTGCCAAGTCAACTTCGGTTTGCCAGTTCTCTCCCTTTAGCAAAATCGCGACGCCGTCATTTGCCATATGCCTTTCGACGTAGCCCAGCAACTTCGGTAAGGGTGCAAGAGCGCGTGCAGAAACAACACTGGCATTCTGAGGTGGAGATTCTTCGATACGGCGAGACAAGATATTGACCTTAACACCAGTAGAACGAGAAACTGTTCGCAAGAACTCGCATTTTCTGATGTCGCTTTCCATACAGGTCACAAGGACATCCGGTGCCAGATCCTTTGCCATGATTGCCACCACCATCCCCGGAAAGCCTCCGCCGGTTCCCAAATCTGTCCAATTGCCACACTGTACGCGAGATACTCGGAATGCCTCTGCCGATTCGACAAAATGGCGGGTCCAAAGATCATCAATGGTCGATTTCGCCACAAGATTGATGACTTTGTTCCATTTGACAATCAAATCGGCATAGGTTTCCAAGCGCTCGATTGTTTCACGTGAAACACCATAGGCGTTTTGGAAGCCTGAACCATCGGAACTGGCCATCACGCAGACTTCTTTCGGTCTAAACGACGCAAACTCGCCAATATCAAAGTCAACGCCGCCGGTGTCATACCCTCTATTCGACCCGCTTGACCCAAACTCGTTGGTCGGGCCTTACATAGCTTTTCCTTTAGCTCGTTTGATAAACCAGACAGACCATCAAATGCAAAGTCAGTTGGAATTTCAAAGCTTTCATCCCGCTTCAATGCTGCCACATCATTTGACTGACGCGCAATGTATTGGGAATAAGTCGCATCGCGCGAGATCTGAGCCTGAAATTCAGGGTCAATCGTTCTAAATTTTTCATCAAGCACAAACAGGTCCGAAAAAGTAATATCTGGAAACGCTAAGAGATCCAATGCCGTTCGCCTTTTGCCGTCTTCCTTTTGTGCGAAACCCTTGGAGTTCAAATCGGTTGGCGTAAAGTACTCTTCTTTCAGCATCTGTGTCGCCGCGCCAATCTTTGACAGCTTCTCGCTAAATGCCGCCCAACGGTGTTCCCCAACACAGCCAAGCGCATATCCAAAGCCCGTAAGACGTTGATCAGCGTTATCCGCACGTAGTGACAGTCGATATTCCGCCCTCGAGGTAAACATTCTGTAAGGTTCGTTCACACCGCGTGTGATCAAATCATCGATCATGACACCAATATATGAAGACGATCGGTCAAATAGAGCAGGCTCACGCTCTGTCGCCACAAGCGCCGCGTTAAGGCCCGCCACCATGCCTTGAGCCGCCGCCTCTTCATATCCGGTGGTGCCATTGATCTGACCTGCCAGAAAGAGCCCTGGAACATCAAGTAGACGAAGCTGGTTATTCAATGCACGAGGATCGATGTAGTCATATTCAATTGCGTATCCCGGTTGCAGGATTTTGGAATTCTCCAGTCCCTCCATGGAATGCACATATTCAATCTGAACATCCAACGGCAAAGACGTCGAGATTCCATTTGGGTAAACTGTATGATCGTCCAACCCTTCTGGTTCCAGGAACACCTGATGCGATTCTTTATCAGCGAATCGCACCACCTTATCTTCGATAGATGGGCAATACCGTGGACCAACGCCGTCAATCTGACCACCATACATCGCGGATCTATTAAGGTTCTGCCGAATGATATCATGTGTCTTTGTGTTCGTGTGAGTGATGCCGCAGGAAACCTGCTTTGCAACAACGGACTTGGACAGAAACGAAAACAGAGTTGGATCGTCGTCTCCGGGCTGGTCACCAAGTCGATCCCAATCAATCGTGCGTCCATCGAGACGAGGCGGCGTCCCCGTTTTGAGCCGCCCAAGCGGTATACCAAAGCCATCCAACCGATCAGCGAGACGTACAGATGGTTTCTCTCCCCATCTTCCACCAGAACGTTGTTCTTGTCCGATGTGGATCACGCCGCGCAAAAAGGTTCCCGTGGTCAGGATGACAGATCGGGTGACGAGTTTGGTTCCGTCAGCCAACTCAACGCCGCAGCAGTGGGTGCCGTCCATAATCAGGTCAACAACTTCACCGATAACAGTGGTCAAATGTTCAGTGTTTTGCACTACGGATTGGATAGCGTGACGATAGAGTTTTCGGTCAGCCTGCGCCCGCGGGCCTTGCACAGCCGGCCCCTTACGACGATTTAATAATCTAAACTGAATGCCAGCTTGATCAGCCGCCCATCCCATGACCCCGTCCAATGCGTCTATCTCTCGAACAAGGTGGCCTTTACCAAGACCCCCAATTGCGGGATTGCAAGACATTACACCGATTCCATCAAACGTCAGCGAGATCAACACGGTCTTTGTGCCCAGTCGTGCAGACGCTAATGCTGCCTCGACTCCGGCATGACCGCCGCCAATGACGGCAACGTCAAAGTCATAGTGTTTCACGTGAAACATTCCTTACTTTCCGATGCAAAATCGCATGAAGATTTCATCGAGTATATGCTCTACATCCACACGTCCGACAAGTGAGTCGAGGGCACGAACCGCAATACGAAGCTCTTCTGCGGCAAGATCAAAACGGTCTTCCCCTCTTTGCACCTCGTTCAAACAGGCCTCAACCTCGTCAATCGCGCAAAGAATCGATACACGGTGCCTTTCTTGAATTGCCACGCCAACTGTGGCAACGCGAGAGGCAAAATTCTCTGTCACTTTTTTGATCAGCCAATCGACACCTTGACCGGTCTTACCCGAAATACTTTTTTGGTCGCAACCAGAGATATCACCCTTCGCACGCAGCACAACATCCCCGGCTAACGGTGCTATCATTTCCAGCGACTCAGTTGCGTCAATCAGGAACACGCGCATGTCAGCCTGGGCCGCGCGTTCTATTGATCGCTCTATGCCAATCGATTCAACGCTGTCGGTCGAGTCGCGTAAGCCAGCTGTATCAAGAAAAGTAACCGGCAGACCGTTTAGATCCATCCGAACCTCTATCACATCCCGTGTCGTTCCTGCGATATCAGATGTGATCGCCGCGTCCCGACCTGCAAGATAGTTCAAGAGGGTAGATTTTCCGACGTTTGGGACCCCAACGATAGCGACCTCAAACCCGTCGCGCACCCGCTCTGCAACAGACGACCCGATAGCTTCGTTTTGCAAGTCATCCAGCACAGTGTGCAAAAGTTCTAACACCTCTGGGGTCACATCAATCGGCACATCCTCGTCGACGAAATCAATTGTTGCCTCAAGAAGCGCGGCTGCACGAATAAGATCCCTTCGCCAAACTTCAACTTTGTCCCCGAGTTTACCTGAAAAAACCCGCAAAGCTTGAACCCTTTGGGTCTCGGTCTCTGCCTCGATCAAATCTCCTAGACCCTCGACCCGTGCCAGATCCAAGCAATTGTTTTCCAAGGCCCGTCGTGTGAACTCGCCTGCCTCTGCCGGTCTTAGCCCTTGATGCTTTGACAGCTCTCTCAACACCACGTTGATAATGGCTGGGCTACCGTGAACGTGAAATTCAACGATGTCTTCGCCGGTAAAGCTGGCCCCGTATGCAAACGTCAAAACCAACGCCTCGTCAAGAATCTCTGCCCCGGAATTGCGCAAGGTCCGAATGGCGGTAGAGCGCGGATTTGGTAGTGAACTGGCCAGAGCACGACCCGCATCAAAGGCCTGAGGCCCAGACACGCGAATGACCGCTACGCCAGATTTTCCCCGCGCCGAGGCAAGGGCATAAATCGTATCCATCTGATCAACACCCCCGACGTCCGCGCGTTATGTGTTCATCGAATCGAAGAAATCAGAGTTTGATTTGGTCTGCTTCAGCTTGGACAACAGAAACTCGATAGCATCCGTGGTGCCCATCGGATTCAAAATCCGGCGCAAGACAAAGGTTTTTTGCAGGTCAATTTTATCGACCAACAGTTCTTCTTTCCGCGTACCAGATTTGAGAATATCCATCGCAGGATATACGCGTTTGTCTGCAACTTTACGGTCCAGCACAATTTCAGAGTTGCCGGTGCCCTTGAATTCTTCAAAGATCACCTCATCCATGCGGCTGCCAGTGTCGATCAGGGCGGTCGCGATAATCGTCAGAGATCCACCTTCTTCGATGTTACGGGCGGCACCAAAAAAGCGTTTTGGCCGTTGCAACGCATTCGCATCCACACCACCCGTCAGAACCTTACCAGACGACGGCACTACTGTGTTGAACGCGCGACCAAGGCGAGTGATAGAGTCGAGAAGAATAACAACGTCACGCTTATGCTCTACCAGACGCTTGGCCTTCTCGATCACCATTTCAGATACAGCCACGTGACGCGTCGCCGGCTCGTCAAAGGTCGAGGACACGACCTCGCCTTTGACAGAGCGCTGCATGTCTGTGACTTCCTCGGGCCGTTCGTCGATCAGAAGGACGATCAGATAACATTCCGGGTGATTTTTTTCGATCGAGTTTGCAATATTTTGCAGTAGAACCGTTTTACCAGTCCGAGGTGGCGCAACGATCAGACACCGTTGGCCTTTCCCAATTGGCGAGACCAGATCAATGATACGCGCAGAGCGGTCTTTGATCGTTGGGTCCTGTACTTCCATATTCATGCGTTCGTCAGGATAGAGCGGGGTCAGGTTATCAAAGGCAACTTTGTGCTTGGCCTTTTCAGGGTTCTCAAAATTGATCGTTTCAACCTTGGTCAGACCAAAATAACGCTCGCTTTCGCGTGGGGCCCGAATGACGCCAGATACCGTGTCGCCCGTCCGCAGGCTATGCTGTCTGATCATTTCAGGCGATACATAAATATCGTCGGGACCGGGCAAATAGTTCGCTTCGGGAGAGCGCAAAAATCCGAATCCGTCTTGCAGGACTTCTAGAACGCCATCGCCCCCGATAACCCAATCGTCCTCGGCCTGCTCGCGCAGGATCTGAAACATCATATCGCCCTTGCGCATGGTCGAGGCGTTTTCGATTTCCAGTTCTTCCGCCATCGACAACAGGTCTTTGGGGCTTTTGGCTTTGAGATCGGCAAGATTCAGGCGGTCTTCGCTCATGGGAAATGTCCAGGACCGGCCAGATCAGGCACGCGGTCATTATATGATTGGGAAACAGCACGATCGGACGACCGCGTGGCGGCTATCTAGAACTCAAAAGGTTTAAAGTCAATTACCTTTAAAACGGACGCACAATCACTGATATTACGATCACCAGCATCAAAACCGTCGGGACCTCGTTCATCAGGCGATATTGCCGCCCTGTGCGCGTATTGGTGTCGTTCACAAAATCCTTACGCCGCAACCCGCACCAGTGATGAAACCATGTCATGGCAAGAACGCACAGCGCCTTTGTCCAGGGCCAGATGGACGACCAATCAATAAATCCACCAAATACGATCAAGAGACCACAGACCCATGCGACAATCATCGCTGGATTCATAATCAGCCTTAGCAATTTCATTTCCATCATCTGAAACAGCTTGTCGGTCTCTGATCCGATTTCCACTTTTTCCGTGTGATGAACAAATAGCCGGGGCAGATAAAATAAACCGGCCATCCACGACAGCACAGCCATCACGTGAAGCGCCTTGATCCAAGGGTAAAGGGTGATCACGATATCGGTCATAGCGCTCCTCAGGTCTCTGCCCTTCTTAAATTAATATATATAGAAAAGAAAAGATGATGATGATGTAGGGCCTGTGGATCATGGGGATTATCGAGATATCCCCAGAGTCATTCGCATCGCAAAGAGCAGGTGATCTGAATTACACACATCTGGGATAAACAGTAAATTATCAAATATTTACAGTATGTTAATATAATTCAAATCAATAATTTCAGGGGATAAAATAAAGAGTAAATCCGGTAAGCTAATTTCCCTAACAGATCGCGAAGTTTCTCGCCCACAGAGGACAATTCATGCGGAAAAAAGGTTCAAACGACCCGAGATGTGGTGACAACGCGAAAAGGCGCTGTTACCCAGAATTCATCCTATCCGTCAAACAGATTTAGCGCACCGGTTTATCCACATGCCGCAACCTATCGTCCTCGCCTCTGGATCCGAGATCCGTCAGGCTTTATTACGTAATGCTGGTGTCAAGTTTGACGTGCAGCCGTTAAAAATTGATGAAGTCTCCATCAGGGCCAGCTTGATGGCCGAGGGTGCAAGCCCCCGTGATATTGCAGACCACCTTGCAGAGGCCAAGGCGCGCAAGGGCAGCCTGAAGGACCCAGGGGCTTTGGTCATAGGCTGTGATCAGGTGCTTGCGCTTGGCACAGAGATTTTTGGCAAACCTGAAACGCCCCAAGACGCGCGTTATCAGTTGGATAAATTGAACGGAAAATCCCATCAATTATTGTCCGCCGCGGTTATTTACGAAGGTGCAAAGCCTATTTGGCGTCACGTTGGTGTCGCGAAATTGCGGATGCGCCAGGCATCAGACAGCTACCTTGACGCCTATGTCACACGAAATTGGGAAAGTATCCGACACTCTGTCGGCGGATATAAGCTAGAAGAAGAAGGTGTACGGTTGTTTCATCGTATTGATGGCGATTATTTTAACGTCTTGGGTCTGCCGATGCTGGAATTGCTGGCCTATTTGACACTCAGAGGGGCGATCGAGGGATGACTGACGAAAACCGCATACCACTGGCAGGTGTCATAGGATCACCGATTTCGCATAGCAAATCCCCGCGTCTGCATGAATTCTGGTTGCGGAAATACGGGTTGCAGGGGTTCTATATCCCGATGGATATCGCGCAAAGCGATCTGGAAGAGACGATTCGTACATTGCCAAAGCTGGGATTTGTTGGGATCAATGTGACGATTCCCCATAAGGAAACTGTCCTGGCGATGGCCGATCTGGTTACGGATCGCGCGGCTTTGATTGGTGCGGCAAATACGCTGATCTTTCGAAAGGACGGAAAACTGCACGCAGATAATACGGATGGGTACGGTTTCGTTGAAAACCTGCGCCAGAATGCCCCGAACTGGCGGCCTATGTCAGGGCCAGCCGCAGTTCTGGGGGGTGGTGGTGCCGCGCGGGCTATCGTCGCGTCGTTGATCGAAATCGGTGTGCCAGAGGTCCGTCTTAGCAACCGCACCCGGACCCGCGCCGATGCCCTGCGCGCCGAATTTGGGGCAAAGGTTGTGGTCTATGAATGGGTACAGGCAGGCAATATGCTTGAAGGCGCTGTGACAGTGGTGAACACCAGTTCTCTCGGGATGGTTGGAAAGCCGGATTTCCGCGTGCCGCTGGATGCTTTGTCACCCAATGCCGTGGTCAGTGATCTGGTTTATACGCCGCTGGAAACCACATTGCTGCGCAAAGCCCGTGAGATTGGATGCACTACAGTCGACGGTCTGGGTATGCTGCTACATCAAGCCGCGCCTGCGTTTGAACGATGGTTTGGGCGTCGTCCCGAGATTGATGATGACCTTCGGGAGATCATGCTGCGCTGATGACAAGACCGTTTCTTATTGGCCTCACGGGGTCTATCGGTATGGGTAAATCCACCACCGCCAAGATGTTTGCCGAGGCTGGCGTGCCGGTTTGGGACGCAGACGCCGCTGTGCATCGGCTCTATGGCGCTGGCGGGCTGGCAGTCGAGGGGATTGCGAAACTTTGTCCGGATGCGGTTATTGACGGATCTGTGGATCGGGGTGCTCTAAAACAATGGATATCCAAGGATTCTACGGCCTTGAAACAGATCGAAACGATTGTGCATCCTCTGGTGGCCGCAGATCGTCAGGCGTTTATCGAAAACACGGATGCGCCGTTGGTTGTTCTCGATATACCGCTGCTGTTCGAGACGGGCGGACATACCCGCGTCGATGCTGTCGTTGTCGTTTCTGCCCCTGAAGACGTACAACGAGCCCGCGTCCTTGAGCGCGCAACGATGACAGAGGCGCAGTTCGAGGCGATCAAGGCAAAACAGACCCCGGATGCGGAAAAACGCAGCCGCGCAGATTACGTTATCGAGACGCTTTCGCTGGATACGGCCAAAGCGGCAGTTGACGCGGTTCTGACAGATATAAGAAAGAGGCTTTGCCATGCGTGAAATCGTTCTGGACACGGAAACCACAGGGTTCGAGCCGGAAACAGGGGATCGTATCGTCGAGATTGGTGCCATCGAACTGTTGAACCACATGCCGACGGGGCGCACCTATCACCAATATATCAACCCCAAACGAAACATGCCCGAAGAGGCCTTTGGCGTTCACGGCATCGGGCCAGACCTGCTGGACAGTCCCCGCGCCGCCAAACCCGGCGAGGTCGTGTTAAGGGATAAACCGGTGTTCGCGCAGATCGGTCAAAAGTTTCTTGATTTCATCGGGGATGCCAAGCTGGTGATCCATAACGCCGCGTTCGATATGAAGTTTCTGAATGCGGAGCTGCGCTGGATGAACCTCGGTCAAATCCCGTTTGAACGTGCCACAGATACACTTGCAATCGCGCGCAAAAAATTTCCCGGCTCGCCTGCGTCGCTTGATGCGCTGTGTCGTCGGTTTGGCATCGATAATACGTCGCGTACGCTGCACGGCGCATTGTTGGACAGTGAAATTCTGGCCGAGGTCTATCTGGAACTTATCGGTGGGCGTCAGCCGGATTTCGCTCTGAACGCGGGATCATCACAGCGTGGTCTTGGTCCGCGCGATGCCAACTGGAAACCCAAACCGCGCCCTCAAAAACTTGCGCCGCGTATCTCCGAAACGGAAACCGCGGCGCATTCTGCGTTTATCGAAAAGCTTGGGGAACAGGCCTTGTGGCGCAAATTCCAATAAACATTTCAGAGGTTAAGATAGGGTTTGACCCTTTGCCTCTGCGGCTTTCTGTTGTATCATCTGACGATACAGCGCCACAAAATCCACAGTCTCCATGTTAAATGGCGGGAACCCGCCTTCACGTGTCAGGTCTGCAACCAGACGACGCACGAAGGGGAACAGCATCCGGGGACATTCGATCATCAGGAAGGGGTGTAACTGTTCGTCGGCCACATTCTCGATCAGAAAAATCCCGCCGTACTGAATTTCCAGAATGAACAGCGTCTCTTGGCCTGTCTGGTTTCTGGAGGTCACCGTGTATTTGGTCACAACCTCGTATTGGTTATCCACGGGCCGCTTTTTGGCCTCCATGCTGACCTGCACGTTGATTTCTGGTGTAATTTCGCCTGCGACGCCCTTTTGGACCATTATGTTCTCGAAAGAACAGTCGCGAATGAACTGACCTAAAACTTGCAATTTCGGAACCTGAGGCGCCGCTGCCTCTGGGGTTGCCTGTGCCTCTGGGGGGGTCTCACCATTTTCCGCCATATTTTGTCTCCCTCGTGTCAATAAGACCGTGTTTGTTGTCGTCTATCAGGTCAGAACACGGGCCTCAATGGCGGGTCCAACCAGAATTACCGTGCGTTGGATTTTTGGGTGGGGAAACGTCTTCGTATTCGCCGTCAATAATGGTCGGCCCGCCCCGGTTCATATCAGTATGAGGGCCACGCCTGTGGGGGCTCTGCTGGCCGCCCATCTCGAAACTCTGGATCTTGATACGTTTGCGCAGGTAGGCGAACACAGCGGTCCGCACAGCCGGAACCAAAAGAGCGAACCCAACCGCATCGGTGAAAAACCCCGGCGTCAAAAGCAAGGCACCGGAAAACAGGATCATTGCGCCATGGGCTAAAGGCTCTGTCGGGTCACGCAGTTCGGAAAAGGATCCGCGCAGTTGTGACATGGCGGCAATCCCCTGCGCACGGACCAGCCATGTTCCCAGAATCGCGGTGATTATAACGATTCCAAGCGTTGGCCAAAAGCCGATCAATCCACCCACTTGAATGAACAAGGCGATTTCGATAAGCGGAACTGCCATAAATAGCGCAAAAAGCCACATGATAACCTCCTGTGGTTCAGAAAGGGCTGCGGTGGACTTGCCATCCCGCTCGCTCTACATATGTGTGGAACGCGCCCGTTACTACCATTGGCCTTTGAAAGAGATCTGAATGAGTTCTGCTATCATCCAACTTCTGGTTCTTGCCGGAATCGCGGTGTTTCTTATTTTGCGCCTGCGCTCTGTGCTTGGGACACGCGAAGGATTTGAAAAACCCCCCGAAGAAGTGAACGTACCGCGTCAGCGGTCCGGTCCGAATTTGGAGGTGATAGAAGGCGGTCCAGATCGCGATATCACCGACCATGTGGACGACGGCACTGAT
>CALGTJ010000090.1 GCA_937901435.1 uncultured Rhodobacter sp.
TTGACGCCCAAAAGCGGTTACTTGCGCGTCAGAGCGCAATATTTAAGCATTTGCAATCAATGCCTTAAGATGGCTCTCCCCTGCGTGCCAGATAAAGTAAAGAGAAATCGCAGCTGCGCGAAAGACAATCAACGCGCCACAGTTTCATCCAAGTCCGGACAAGCAAGTTTTGCGACCGCAGAAACAATGAAACCGCCAACAGGATTTGTTGACGGTTTCGTAATAGTCGTGATCAGAAAAACGCCTGCAACCCGGTCTGAGCCCGGCCCAGAATCAGCGCATGGACATCGTGGGTGCCCTCATAGGTGTTGACCGTTTCAAGGTTCACCATATGACGCATCACCTGAAATTCCTCAGAAATCCCATTGCCGCCGTGCATATCCCGCGCCATCCGCGCGATATCCAACGCCTTGCCGCAGTTGTTGCGCTTGACGATAGAGATCATTTCTGGCGCGGCTTTCGCCTCGTCCATCAAACGCCCCACGCGCAACGAGGCTTGCAAGGCCAGCGCAATCTCGGTCTGCATATCGGCCAGTTTCTTCTGGAAAAGCTGCGTTTGCGCCAAAGGCTTGCCGAATTGTTTGCGGTCCAGCCCGTATTGACGCGCGGCCTGCCAGCAAAACTCTGCCGCCCCCATCGCGCCCCATGAAATGCCATAGCGCGCGCGATTGAGACAGCCAAACGGCCCCTTAAGCCCTTCAACATGCGGCAATAAAGCGTCTTCGCCCACCGCTACATCCTTCATCACGATTTCGCCCGTCACCGAGGCGCGTAGGCTAAGCTTGCCACCGATTTTAGGGGCAGACAGACCCGTCATGCCCTTTTCCAGAACAAACCCGCGGATCTTGCCGCCATGGGCCTCTGACTTCGCCCAGACCACGAAGACATCCGCAATCGGCGCATTCGAGATCCACATTTTCGCACCGTTCAGAACATAGCCATCGGCGGTCTTCTTGGCGACAGTCTTCATCCCGCCCGGATCGCTGCCTGCGTCGGGTTCAGTGAGACCAAAACAGCCGATCAGCGTGCCTGCTGCGAGGCCGGGCAAGTATTTCACGCGCTGCTCTTCGGACCCATAGGCGTAGATCGGATACATCACCAAGGACGACTGGACCGACATCATCGACCGATAGCCCGAATCGACCCGCTCGACCTCGCGCGCCACCAGACCGTAGGTCACATAGCCCGCGCCCAATCCGCCGTATTCCTCTGGGATTGTGGTGCCAAGCAGTCCCGCTTCGCCCATTTCGGCAAACAGTTCGGGCGCGACGGTTTCGTTGCGATAGGCGTCAATGACGCGCGGCTGCAATTTGTCCTGCGCAAAAGCATAGGCCGCATCGCGCAGCATCCGTTCATCTTCGCTTAGCTGATCCTCAAGGCGAAACGGGTCAGCCCAGTCGAATTTGGACAAATCCGGCGCGCTTGCAGCAGAGATCTTTGGATTGGCGTTCATGGAATCCTCCTTGAGTTACTTCAAGCTTAAAGCAAGATTGCAGGCCCGTTGCAAACCTTATGATAGCTCATGGCAGCCACTTTTGCACAATCGGTGCCAATAAAATGACGAGAATGATCCGTAAAAGATGGTGCGCGACGACAAAGGCCACGTCGGCGCCCGCCACCAGCGCCAACACAACCATTTCGGCCTGGCCGCCGGGCAGAAAAGCGAGAATGATATCCAGCGTGGCCGCAGGAGAGATCAAGAACACCAATTCGATGATCGCAAGGCTCAGCACCGCAAGAGAGATGTTGTAGACAATGCCTGCCCCCACATCGCGCCGCAATTCCGTGCTTGTGATGCCGGTGTATTTTGATCCGATGCTCAGTCCGATGAAAAACTGCGCGACCCAGATCGCTTCTGCCGGGGGCCGTGTGGTCAAAAGTCCGGTCAGACTTAGCAGGGCCGTCGCGATCATTGGCCCCAGGATCGACGCGCCAAAAAGCCCAACCTTTGCGGCGATTTTCCACCCCGCAAACCCGGCCAGCACCATCAGCCCCAATTGCACCAGTGGCACATCGCGTGCCGCCGCCCCCGGCGCACCGCTGAGGTCGATGTCATAGAGCAGTGTCAGCAGAAAAGGCGCGGTGCTGACGATCACCAGCACCCGTGTGGCGTGGATCAGGGACATACTGCGCACATTGCCGCCCGCCTCTTCGCCAAAGATCAGCATATCCTGCAACCCGCCAGGCATCGCTGAATAATAGGCTGTGGGCTTGTCATAGCCATAGACCCGCCGAAACAGAGGATAGCCAATCGCGCCACACGCCAGAATGACGACAGGAATCAACAACAGGGACGGGCCGTATCCGGGCAGTTCATGCACCATCGCCGGGGTGATCGCCGATCCAATCGCAACCCCCAGAATGGTGCGCATCGCCGTACTGATCACGCCCATATCCTGCAATTGCACACCCGCCAGTGCAAAAACCAGACAACCCGCCAACGGGCCCAGCAAAAGTGGCAGCGGCATTCCAAGCAAAACAAAGACAACCGCGCCAAGGGTCGCGGCAAGGATGGAATGCAATCTGGGGCGGGTGAAAAAAGACATGTCTCGCGATAGATCAGCCCAAAGGTGCGTGCAAGTCACCCTGTAATTACTCACCCCCTCTTGCGCGGTTTGTTGATCTCTGAATCAATGAGGGA
>CALGTJ010000091.1 GCA_937901435.1 uncultured Rhodobacter sp.
AGACCGGGCATTTCGAACCCGGTTTCCAGCGGCCAGACGGTCAGGGCGATTTCGTGCTTGCCCAGATCAGAGGCGCGCCGGATTGTGGCCGCGCCTTCGATCTCATGGTCTTCCAGCAAGTGCCCAAGCCGCTCTGCCGCGCCCTCTGAATAGGCGGCCAGCACCACGTTGCCGGTCTCGACCTTGGTGCGCACGTGGTCTGCCACAGCACCAAACAGGCTGACGCTTTCCTGCTGACGTTCTGGCGAGAAATTGCGCCCGATGCGCCCGCCGCCGTCCGTCACGCCAAGCCCGGTGGCCTGTTGCAGCGGGTTGAACTGGATCACGCGGCGCGCGCCCAGCGAGACCTCCCATGCGGCGTCATCAAGGTACAACAACCCCGGCGGGCAGGGTTTATAGACGGTATCAAGGCGGTTTTTCTGTTCAAGTGCGTGTTTGCGCGTGCCGTATTGGTCTTCGACCGACTCCCACCGCGAGACCCGCGCGGGCGTGACCTGATCGTCAAGGCAGACCGAGGCGCCCGGTAGATAATCAAACAGCGTTTCCAGCCGGTCATAGAAAAACGGCAGCCAATGTTCGATGCCCGCATGTTTGCGCCCCGCGCTGACCGCCTCGTACAGCGGATCATCGGTGCCTGCCGCGCCGAACTCGATACGGTAATTCTGGCGAAACCGGGTGATCGCGGCCTCGTCCAGAATGACCTCGCTGACCGGGGCCAGTTCGATCTGGCTCAGCTTTTCCGTGGTCCTTTGCGTGGCCGCATCAAAGCTGCGCGCGCCGTCCAGCACATCGCCAAAGAAATCAAGTCGCACCGGCCCGCCCTCGCCCGGTGGATAGATGTCGATAATGCCGCCCCGGATCGCGTAGTCGCCCGGTTCCAGCACGGTCGGTGCCTGAGTAAAGCCCATGCGCACCAGAAACGCGCGCAAGCCCTGTTCGTCGATGCGGTTGCCGACCTGTGCGACAAAGGCCGACTCGCGCAGGACATCCCGCGCAGGCACCCGCTGGGTTGCCGCGTTCAGGGTGGTGAGCAGCACGAACGGCCCCGCCAAGCCTGCCAGCCCCTGTGCCAAGGTGGCCAAGGCCGCCATCCGGGCAGAGGCGATATCGGCGTTTGGCGACACGCGGTCAAAGGGCAGACAATCCCAGCCCGGAAACTCCAGCACCGGCACGTCGGGCGCAAAGAACTGCAAAGCGGCGCGCATGGCTGCCAGCCGCTTGTCATCGCGCGCGATATGGATGACCGGGCGGGCGCTCTTTTCCAGCTCCGCGAGGATCAGCTTGGCGTCAAAGCCCTCGGGCGCGCCGCCGATTGTGAGATAGGTTGGTTTAGACATAAGAGGCCTCAGGTACCGCGCCCAGCGGCCAAGTCAACCGCTGAATTCAAGCCCGGTACTTAGCCACCAAGCGCGCCGACGGACATATTCTGATACATGCCCCACATGGCGGTCACGAAAATCGCCAGAAGCCCGATGATTTGCGTATAAAGACGGTGACGTTTCAGCTGGCGGCACAGATCCTCACCATGTAGCGCGCCGGCTTGGATCTTTTGTGCTGTCAGCAGGCTGAGCGCGCCGACCAGTGATAAGGGAAAGGCCAGCAGGAACAGGGCCTGCGCGAACTCGACCCAATACCAGAACCACAGCATCGCAAGCCCGGTCAGACCCGCGCAAGCAATCCCCAAAATCCACAGCCCCGAAACATTGCCGATGAAAACCAGACGGTTGGTATATATACGCGTCAGGTTTTCCAGATCCGCCATCGCCGCCTCGCCGTCCCGTGCCGCGCGCTGGACCATGTCAAAGGGCACGCCGATGACCCAATGGCTTGTCGTGGACCAGACGACAGCCAAGGCAATCCAGAACCACAGATTGGAAAATGAACGCATATCGATGAGTTCGAAAACAGTGTCGTACCAGTTCAAGGGAAAGCCTGCGTGTTTGATTTTTTTCGACCATAGTTTCGTGTTTTGGGAATTGATAGGCTTGAGAAGCGGGAAAAAGCCTGTAATCCATGTGGCGTTGCAACGGAAAGACAGAAAAATGACCCCTATCCTGCCTCCCTTCCCCACCACACGCCTTCGTCGGATGCGCTCCAGCGCGGCGTTGCGCGATCTGATGCGCGAAAACACTCTGACGGTGAACGACCTGATCTGGCCGGTGTTCGTGATGGATGGCGAGGATGCCGAGACACCGGTGGACTCGATGCCGGGCGTGATGCGCATGACGGTGGACCGGGTGGCAAAGGCGGCAAAGATGGCGCGCGATCTGGGGATCCCGGCGATCTGCCTCTTTCCCTACACGGATCCGTCCCTGAAGACGGAAACCTGCGAAGAGGCGTGGAACCCCAACAACCTGTCCAACCGGGCGGTGCGGGCCATCAAACAAGCCGCCCCGGATATTGCGGTGATGACCGATGTGGCGCTGGATCCCTATAACGCCAACGGGCATGACGGGATCGTGCGCGACGGCATTATCGTGAACGACGAAAGCGTCGAGGCGCTGGTCAGGATGGCTCTGGCGCAGGCCGAGGCGGGCGCGGATATTCTGGGGCCCTCTGACATGATGGACGGGCGGATCGGCGCGATGCGGGCAGCGCTTGAGGCGGCAGGCCATCAGGATGTGACGATCCTCAGCTATGCGGCGAAATATGCCAGTGCCTTTTACGGGCCGTTCCGCGATGCGGTCGGGGCGTCGGGCGCGCTGAAGGGCGACAAGAAGACCTACCAGATGGATCCGGGCAACTCGGATGAGGCGTTGCGGCTTGTCGCGCGCGATCTGGCCGAGGGCGCGGATATGGTCATGGTCAAGCCGGGGATGCCCTATCTGGACATCTGCCGCCGGGTCAAGGACACCTTTGGGGTGCCGACGTATGCCTATCAGGTGTCGGGCGAATACGCGATGCTCAAGGGGGCTGCGATGAATGGCTGGGTCGATGGCGAAAAGGTGATGATGGAAAGCCTGATGGCCTTCAAACGCGCCGGATGCGACGGGATCCTGACCTATTTCGCCCCGGCGGCGGCGCGCCTATTGCGCGACGCAGAGTAGGTCCGCTTTGGGTTCGCGGCCCTCTTCGGCGGTCCCTCGCTATATTGTGATAAAGTGGATTCACAGGCGGCTGAACTTGGCCTATAGTGCCCCTCAGAGCGTTCGGACAAACAAGAGCGTCAGAGGCACACCGGCAAGATAAGGCACACCCAATGAACATGATTACCCGTCGAACCCTTCTGGGCGGCGCAGGCGCTGCGACCATGCTGACCGCAGCTTGTGGCAATGGCATCGGCAGTCGCGGCGGGTCGGAAATCGACGCGCGCGTCGATGCGACCCATAATTTTCTGTATTCCAAGTATCCCAACACCATGGATCTGCGCGACAAATCTGTCGGCATCCTGACAATGCCGCTTGTCACCAAGGCCGGCTTTGGCGTCGGTGGCTCGTACGGGCGCGGCGCGCTGCGGGTCAATGACGTGACGGTGGACTATTACTCGGCCGCCTCGGGCACCATCGGGTTGCAAATCGGGGCGCAGCAATATGCCCACTCCCTGTTTTTCCTGACCAATGAGGCGCTGGAAAAATTCCGCCGCTCGCCGGGCTGGGAAGCCGGGGCAGACGCGGAATTCACCTTGCAGGAAAATGGCGAGAACATCTCTGCCGCGACCACGACCTCGCTCTCGCCGGTGATCGCGCTGATCTATGGGCAGGCCGGACTGATTGCCGGGGCGACACTGAAGGGCACCAAATACACCCGCATTATTCCCTGATCTTGCGGGTTTGCTCTGCAAAACGAATTTTCGTCGAAAATTCGGTGCGATCGGGGCGCGCCTCGGTCGCATAGAGGCCCAATGGGCCATTGCACCCTATATGCCGCTGGGGGTATAGTGCCGGACAACAACATCTGGGCCCGGCCGGGCTGGTAGCACAAGAGACGGACAGGCACGTGAGCGATACGCCCGAAACACCTGAAAATTCAGACGGAACACCGCCAGATCGTTACGTCTACGACGGTCCGCAGATCTCTATTTCAGATGAGATGAAAACATCCTATCTGGACTACGCGATGAGCGTGATCGTCTCTCGGGCGATCCCGGACCTGCGCGACGGGTTGAAACCGGTGCATAGGCGTATTCTGTTTGCGATGCACGAGACCGGCAACACCCACGACAAATCCTATCGCAAATCTGCGCGTCCTGTGGGCGACACCATGGGCAAATACCATCCCCACGGCGACAGCGCGATTTATGACGCGCTCGTGCGCATGGCGCAGGGGTTTTCCATGTCCCTGCCCTTGCTGGACGGACAAGGCAACTTTGGCTCGATGGACGGCGATAACGCGGCCGCCATGCGTTACACCGAGGTGCGCATGGACAAGCCTGCGGCTTTTCTGCTGGCCGATATTGAAAAAGAAACCGTTGATTTTCAGGACAATTATGACGGCAAAGACCGCGAGCCTTCTGTGCTGCCCGCGCGCTTTCCGAATATGCTGGTCAATGGCGCGGGCGGTATCGCCGTCGGTATGGCGACCAACATCCCGCCCCATAACCTTGGCGAGGTCATCGACGCCACGCTGGCGCTGATCGAGAATCCGGACCTCGATTCGCTGGAACTGATGGACTATGTCCCGGCCCCCGATTTTCCCACGGGCGGCGTGATCCTTGGCCGCGCTGGCGCGCGCAAGGCCTATATGGAAGGGCGCGGCAGCGTCATCATCCGCGCCAAGACCCGCATCGAAGAGATCCGCAAGGACCGTTACGCGATCATTCTGGACGAGATTCCCTATCAGGTGAACAAGGCCACGATGATCGAAAAAATCGCGGAACTGGCCAAAGAGAAAAAGCTGGAAGGCATCAGTCACGTTCAGGACGAATCCGACCGGGTCGGCGTGCGCGTGGTGATCGAGTTGAAACGCGACGCCACGGCCGAGGTCGTGCTGAACCAGCTTTACCGCTTTACGCCGATGCAGACCTCTTTCGGCTGCAACATGCTGGCGCTGAACGGCGGTCGCCCTGAACAGCTGACGCTGCGCGATTTCCTGAAGTATTTCATCACCTTCCGCGAAGAAGTTGTGGCGCGCCGCACCGCGTTTGAATTGCGCAAAGCGCGCGAGCGCAGTCATATCCTCTGCGGTCTGGCCGTGGCCGTCAGCAATGTCGACGAGGTCGTCGCCACCATCCGCGCCAGTGCCGATGCGCCCGAAGCGCGTGCCAAACTGATGGAGCGTCGCTGGCCCGCGGGCGAGATCGCCGGCTACATCCGGCTGATCGATGACCCAAGCCACACGGTGAACGAGGACGGCACCTATTACCTTAGCGAAATTCAGGCCCGTGCCATTCTGGACCTGCGTCTGCAACGCCTGACCCAGATCGGCGTCAAAGAGGTTACTGACGAGTTGGAAGAACTGGCGGGTAAGATCAAGGAATACCTCGATATTCTGCGCTCTCGCGAGCGGATCATGGGCATCATCAGTGACGAGTTGCGCGAGGTGAAATCCCTGTTCGCCGTGCCGCGCCGCACCGAGATCATCGACTGGTCCGGGGATATGGACGACGAGGATCTGATCGAGCGCGAGGATATGGTCGTGACCATCACCTCTGGCGGCTACATCAAACGCACGCCTCTGGTCGATTTCCGCAGTCAGCGGCGGGGCGGCAAGGGCCTCGCGTCCATGGCCACTAAAGAAGAGGACGTGGTCACCACGCTGTTCGTGGCCAATACCCATACGCAACTGCTGTTCTTCACCAGTGACGGCATGGTCTATAAGCTAAAGACATGGCGCCTGCCCCAAGGCAGCCGCACCGCAAAGGGCAAGGCGGTCGTGAACATCCTGCCTATTCCCAACACCGTGTCGATTGCGGCCATCATGCCGGTCGACAAGCCGGAAAACGAATGGGACGATCTGCAAATCGTCTTTGCGACCTCTGCAGGCGATGTGCGGCGCAATGCGCTGTCTGACTTCACCAACGTGCGCTCTAACGGCAAGATCGCGATGAAATTGCCGGACGAGAACGTGTCGCTGGTCAATGCGCGGATCTGCACCGAAGACGACGACATCATGCTGGTCACCTCCATGGGCCGTGCGATCCGGTTCCAGACCACCGATGTGCGTGTCTTCAAGGGGCGTGATTCCACCGGCGTACGCGGCATCCGCCTTGGCAAGGACGACAAGGTGGTGTCCATGTCCGTGATCCGCCACTTCCGTGCCGAGGCAGAGGAACGCGCCGCCTACCTCAAGATGCGCCGCGCTGTGGCCGGTCTGGCCGATGACGCCGAGGGCAATGACGACGAAGACACCGTACCAGTGGCCGAAAACTTTACGCAGGAACGCTACGCCGAGATGTCGGCGGCCGAGGATCTGATCCTGACGATCACCGCCAAAGGATCGGGCAAGATCAGTTCCAGCCACGACTATCCGGTACGCGGTCGCGGGGGCCAAGGTGTTGCTGCAATGGACAAGGTGATGCGGGGCGGGCGTCTGGTGGCAAGCTTTGCTGTCGATATGGACGATCAGATCATGCTGGTCACCTCGACTGGCCAGTCGATTCGCTGTCCCGTTGAAGGCATCAGTTTCCGTTCGCGCGGGGCGGGTGGCGTAAAGGTCTTTGACACCGCCAAGAACGAAGAAGTGGTCTCTGTCGCATGGATTGCGGATCAGGGCGATGAGGATGCGGCTGGCGGCACGGTCGAAGACGGTGGTGCGGGTCAAGAGGGCGGAACGGGCGAGGTCTAGACCCACTTTTTGGACATTTGTTAACGAATGTCCAAATTTCGCCGCATCTTCGCCAATTCGAGGGCAAAGTCATTACCGCGATATGAACACCAAGGTGGGGGGCTGCCATCTGGGGTGTAGAAATGCCAAATACTCTATCCAACCGTTCTGCTGAACGCCTGACAAATCTGGGCGCCACTGGTTGTTCCGTCCTTCGTATGATCGTTGGGGCGTATTTTCTGGCGAAAGCTGCCGGGCTGATGCTTGTACCGGGACGCGTGACGCTGCTGCACTCTGTCCTTGCAGAGGGCACAGCCGTCACTTTGACCACGGGGTTCCTTGTTGCCGGGGGCTTGACGCTGTTGCTTGGCGTCGTAATTCGTCCTGCCATCGCTGTTCTGGGTCTCTACGCGCTTTGCACGGCGGGTATTGGTCTGCTGGCTGGCGTGGAAAGCGTGACAGTTCACCTTGTGCAAACCGCAGCCCTGCTAGGCGCAATGACCCTTGTTGCCATCGGCCACCCGATGCAGACCGACACCCTGATGGAATTCATCCGCGTCCAACGCACCTTGCGCCGCAAACTGCCCCAAATGCCTGATCTGCCCCATATGCGCCAGCACGGCCGCGATACCATGATCGACCTCACCGCCACCCGCCCAAATGATCTTAGCGACGACGAGCAGGACGAATGGGGCGAGGATGACGCGGGCAACCTGTTCCAAGAGGTCTGGCAAGAGAATTCGCGCCCAAGGCTGATTCGCGTCGCCTGAGATCTTTCCTTTCGCCCTGCCCTCGCCTAAATCCCACGTATGAGCAAAACATTGAACATCGTGGGCGGCGGCATGGCCGGGTCCGAGGCCGCATGGCAGGCCGCTGAAATGGGCGTTGACGTGGTGATCCACGAGATGCGCCCGACCGTTGGCACCTTTGCCCATCGCACGGGCGATCTGGCGGAGATGGTCTGTTCCAACTCTTTCCGCTCTGACGATGACGAGCAGAACGCGGTCGGCCTGCTGCATTGGGAAATGCGTGCGGCCAACGGGATCATCATGACCACCGCCGATGCCCATGCCCTGCCCGCAGGTGGCGCGCTGGCGGTCGACCGCGATCCCTTTGCCCGCGCGGTCACGGCCAAGTTGCACGCCCATCCGCGTATCACTGTGGTGGACAGCGAGATCACCACCCTGCCCGATGACGGCCATTGGATCATCGCCACCGGGCCTTTGACCTCTGGCGCGCTGGCGCAGGCGATTCGCGACGAGACCGGCACAGACGCGCTGGCCTTTTTCGACGCCATCGCCCCCATCGTCTATGCCGACAGCATCGACCTGAGCAAAGCGTGGTTTCAGTCACGCTATGACAAGGGCGAGACCGAGGAAGACCGCAAGGCCTACCTGAACTGCCCGATGGACCGTGACACCCACGAGGCCTTTATCGACGCGCTGCTCGCCGCCGACAAAGCCGAGTTCAAAGAGGGCGAAACCGCAGGCTATTTCGACGGCTGCCTGCCGATAGAGGTCATGGCAGAGCGCGGCCGCGAGACCCTGCGCCACGGCCCGATGAAACCCGTCGGCCTCACCAACCCGCATCAACCCGACGTCAAACCCTACGCCGTGGTGCAACTGCGCCGCGACAACAAGTTGGGCACCCTGTTCAACATTGTCGGCTTTCAGACCAAGATGAAATACGGCGCACAGGCAGAGGTCTTGCGGATGATTCCGGGCCTTGAGAACGCGCGCTTTGCCCGGCTCGGTGGCATCCACCGCAATACATTCATCAACTCACCCACATTACTTGACGGCGCTATGCGCCTGAAATCAAAGCCGAACATCCGTTTCGCCGGGCAGATCACCGGGGTCGAGGGCTACGTGGAATCCGCGGCCATGGGCCTGCTTGCCGGACGGCTTGCCGCCGCTGAACTCCTTGGCGCGCCGCTGGACATGCCCCCCCAGGACACCGCCATGGGCGCGCTGATCCATCACATCACCGGCGGGGCCGAGGCCAAGACGTTTCAGCCGATGAACGTGAATTTCGGCCTGTTCCAACCCGTTGACCTCAAAGGCGGACGGCGCAACCGACCGGCCCGTTACAAGGCCTACACAGACCGCGCCAAAGCCGCATGGACCGCGTGGTTGGGCCAAAGCAAGCTGGACGCGGCCTGATGAAGTTCGGACCGCAACTTTCTGACATAGCGTGATTTTTCGTACGCGTTTCGCGCCCAGCCCCACTGGCCCGCTGCATCTGGGTCACGCCTATTCTGCCTTGCTGGCCTTTGACATGGCGCGCGCAGCGGGCGGGCAATTCCTGCTGCGGATCGAGGATATCGACGCCACCCGCAGCAAACCACAGTGGGAAGAACAGATCTACGACGACCTGCGCTGGCTTGGCGTCACTTGGGATGCGCCGCCGATGCGTCAATCGGAGCGCAGCGACAGCTATCAGGCCGCACTGGACCGCCTTTGGTCGATGGGCCTGCTCTATCCCTGCACCTGCACCCGTCGTGACATCGATGCTGCCTTGTCCGCCCCACAGGAAGGCGTGGAGGTCGGCTATGGACCGGACGGGCCGATCTATCCCGGCACCTGCCGCTCCTTGTCTGACCGCCTTGGACCCAGACCAACGGGCGTGTTACGATTGGACTTGCGGGCCGCCTTGACCCATCTGATGCCTCAAACCGTAACATTCACAGAGACAGGCGTGGGTCCAAATGGCGAAACCGGGACCCGCGCCTACACCGATCACCTGCGAACCTTGGGCGATATCGTCTTGTCCCGAAAGGATTTTCTTGGATCCTATCACCTGTCGGTCGTGCTGGATGACGCCGCTCAGGCGATCACCCACGTGGTGCGCGGGCGCGATCTGTTCGACGCCACGCAGATCCATGTGATCCTACAACGCCTACTTGACCTGCCCACGCCAATCTACCACCATCATCGCCTGATCCGAGACGCTCATGGCAAACGCCTCGCAAAACGCGATGACGCCCGCGCCATCGCCAAATACCGTGAAGACGGGGCCAGCGCGCAGGAAATCCGCGCTATGACAGGTCTGCCATCGGCGACATAAGCTCGACTTCTGCGCCCTCACGCACAGTTGTGTAAAAACAGCTGCGGCGATTTGTGTGACAGGCTGGCCCCGTCTGATCCACCAAAGCCAGCAAACAGTCCCGGTCACAGTCCAGCCGCAGATCGACCAAGGCCTGCACATGACCCGATGTTTCACCCTTCACCCAAAACGACTTTCTCGAACGTGACCAGTAGGTTACGCGCCCCGTCTCAAGTGTCTTGGCCACGGCCTCGGTGTTCATCCACGCCAGCATCAGAACCTCGCCCGTATCATGTTGCTGCGCAATCACCGGCAACAGGCCACGCGCGTCATAGACCAAAGTGGTGGGATCAAACGCCATAAGATATCCTTTTCACAAGCCGCCTGTCGCCCTATGTAAGAGAATACGCGGGGCGACAAAACCGAGAACTGACATGAGCGACGGCGATCTTATCAAACTATACTCTGGGCGGATTCTGGAACTGGCGGCGGATATTCCCTTGCTGGACAGGCTGGCCGCGCCCGATGCCAGCGTCAAGAAACGCTCTCCTCTCTGCGGCTCGACCGTTACCGTCGATCTGAAACTTGCCGATGGGCGTGTTGCTGCGTTTGGGCAGGATGTCAAAGCCTGCGCACTGGGTCAGGCCGCAGCCTCTGTGGTGGGCGCGCATATATTGGGGCGCACGCGGGCCGAGGTTGAAACCGCCCGCGATCAACTCAAGGCGATGCTGAAAACCGAAGGCCCAGTGCCCGATGCGCCCTTCGATGGGCTAGAGGTCCTGATGCCCGCGCGCGATTTCAAAAACCGACACGCCTCGATCATGCTGACGCTGGATGCCACCGTCGAGGCCTTTGGTCAGGCAGAAAAAACGGCCTGCGCCTAAAGCGTTTTTGAAAGTCCTGCCTCGCTTGGCGCTGTCTGAAATCAAAGGGTTCAGCGCGTTAAACGACACATGAGACTTCAGCTGCTCCGAGAAGCGCTATTAAGGCCAGTGGGGTGCAAAAACCTTTTGATTTCATCTTGGCAAAAATACTCCGGGGTCTGGGGCAGAGCCCCAGCCTATTGGATTTGCCTGCAAATTCAACACATCCCCCAAACAAAAAAACCGCCGCTCTCCAACGAAGGAGGCGGCGGAAAGTGGCGTCTGTAATATGCGGGGCGATGGGGACACATCGCGCGGCAAAAGCGGCCAGATCAAAGAGTGAAGCGGTAAACTCCACCCTAGACCAGAGACAGGTGAATGGTCTAGGCGTCGACTATGGGGACAGAGACGCGGACCTAGCCGTCAGGACAGAACGCAGGCAGAAACTTAAACAATAACAGATAGATGCAGGCTAACAACGAGAATAAGAACCAAGGCCCCGGCCCCCACTGCGTCTTTGAGCAATGTATCGCCAGAGCGCGCTATGATCGCTTGAACATCCTTGAACATTTTGATGACCCCTCATCCCTTCTGTTGCTCCTTTGTTCTCATTTTCAGATCCAATTGTAAAGAACTTTTTGAG
>CALGTJ010000092.1 GCA_937901435.1 uncultured Rhodobacter sp.
TTCTGTTCGAGCGCGGCTTTGCCCCGACCCATGCGTTTTCCGCCTTTTATCAATACCTCAAGCATGACTTTGCCGCTGACGTGGTGCTGCATTTCGGGATGCACGGCGCGCTGGAATTCATGCCGGGCAAGCAGAACGGCCTTGGCGGTCAGGACTGGCCAGAGCGTCTGATGGGCAACCTGCCCAACGTCTATCTTTATGCGGCCAACAACCCGTCCGAGGCGACACTGGCCAAGCGGCGCAGCAATGCGGTGACCATCACCCATCTGACGCCGCCCTTGCAGAACGCGGGTCTGTACAAAGGTCTGAGCGCGCTCAAGGACAGCCTGGACAGCTGGCGCAATGCCAATCCTGCCGAGGACAAGTCCGACTTGCTGGACCTGATCCGCGCACAGGCCGAGGCCGTCGATCTGAACGCTGAAAACCCTGACACGCTGTGGATGCAGCTGCTGGAAACAGAGGCCGCGCTGATCCCTGACGGGCTGCATGTGGTCGGGCGCATCGCCAGCGCCGAAAGCATTGAAACCACCCTTGCGCAGATGCATTTCGACACGGACGCCGCCCGCAGTATCGCACGCGGCCATCTGGGCACCGACACAGAGCTACCGGCGCTGATGTGCGCCATGAATGCGGAATATATCACCCCGGTCCCCGGCGGAGATGTCATCCGCGCGCCCGAGATCCTCCCGACCGGGCGCAATATTCACGCCTTTGACCCGTTCGGGATGCCAACGGCAGAGGCGATGATCAACGGAACGCAGCAGGCCGCTGAACTGCTGCGCACCCATCCCGAGATGCCGCGCTCTGTCGCGCTGGTGTTGTGGGGGTCGGACAACATCAAATCCAACGGCGGGCCGATTGCGCAGGCGCTGGCGCTGATGGGGGCAACCCCGCGCTTTGACACCTATGGCCGTCTGTGCGGTGCGAACCTTGTGTCGCTGGCCGATCTGGGCCGGGCGCGGGTTGATGTGGTGATGACCCTTTCGGGGATCTTTCGCGACCTGCTGCCCTTGCAGACAAAGCTGCTGGCAGATGCCGCCTATCAATGTGCGATGGCCGACGAACCGCTGCACCTGAACCCGATCCGCGAGCACGCGCTGGCCCATGTGGAAAAGCACGGCGTCGATATGCGCACCGCAGCGTTGCGGGTGTTTTCCAACGCCGAAGGGGCCTATGGATCGAACGTCAACCAGTTGGTCGACAGCTCTGCCTTTGACGACGACGGCGATCTGGCCGACGCCTACGAGTCGCGCAAAAGCTTTGCCTATGGCACCGACGGCGAGGCCAGCCAGCAAAGTGCGCTGTTGCAGGACACGCTGGCGCAGGTCGATCTGGCCTATCAGAACCTTGAAAGCGTCGAATTGGGCGTGACCTCGGTCGATCATTATTTCGACACGCTCGGTGGCATTGCATCTGCCGTAAAGCGCGCCAAGGGGGGCAAAGAGACGCCCGTCTATATTGGCGATCAGACCATGGGCGGCACCAAGGTGCGGACCCTGCGCGAACAGGTGTCCCTTGAAACCCGCGCGCGCAACCTGAACCCGAAATTTTACGAGCCGCTTTTGAAACATGGCCACGAAGGTGTGCGCCTGATCGAAAGCTATATCACCAATACGGTCGGCTGGTCCGCCACCACCGGCACCGTCGATCCGTGGATCTACCAGCGCCTGTCAGAGACCTTTGTGCTGGATGATGCCATGCGCAAACGTCTTGCGGACCTGAATCCACAGGCCTCGATGCGGATGGCAAACCGCCTGCTAGAGGCCTCTGACCGCAACTATTGGACACCAGACGATACAACCTTGGCCGCTTTGCAAAACGCAGCCGATGCAATCGAAGATCAACTAGAGGGCATTGCAGCCGAATGAACCTCGAAAGGGAAAAAACATGAGCCCACTTGATAAAGGTATTCCAGTCCTGCGTGGTCAGGATGGCGAAGGATCCGTTCAAGTCCATCAGGATGACGACGCAAAAATCGAAGGCGCCAAGGTGTTTTCGGTCTATGGCAAGGGCGGGATTGGGAAATCCACGACCTCGTCGAACCTGTCTGCCGCCTTTTCGATGCTGGGCAAACGCGTTCTGCAAATCGGATGCGACCCCAAGCATGACAGCACCTTCACCCTGACCGGCACGCTGGTGCCAACCGTGATCGACATCCTGAAAGAGGTCGATTTTCATGCCGAGGAACTACGGGCCGAAGATTTCGTGTTCGAGGGTTTCAACGGTGTGAAATGCGTAGAGGCCGGTGGCCCGCCTGCGGGCACCGGATGTGGTGGTTATGTGGTCGGTCAGACCGTCAAACTGCTGAAACAGCATCACCTGCTGGAAGACACGGACGTGGTGATCTTTGACGTGCTGGGCGATGTGGTCTGCGGTGGCTTTGCCGCGCCCTTGCAGCATGCGGATCGTGCGCTGATCGTCACCGCCAATGACTTTGACAGCATTTACGCGATGAACCGGATCATCGCCGCCGTGCAAGCCAAGTCGGCCAACTACAAGGTCCGTCTGGCGGGTTGCGTTGCGAACCGGTCCAAAGACACGGACGAGGTTGATCGCTATTGCCGCACCGTCGGCTTTAACCGCATCGCCCATATGCCTGATCTGGATGCCATCCGTCGTTCACGGCTCAAGAAAAAGACGCTGTTCGAAATGCCCGACGATCAGGAAGTGGTCGAAGTGCGCAAGGAATACATCCGTCTTGCCGAAACGCTGTGGAACGGGACAGAGCCGCTGGCCCCCGCCCCGCTGCCGGATCGCGAAATCTTCGAGCTTTTGGGATTTGATTGATGGGTGACGGTTCGCAAATAGTCAGCCTGACGCCAAAGGTCACAGCGCCTTTGCCGGGCGGGGCAGGCGGGTCACAGGGCTTGGCTCGGGGCGGGTATCACCATACCCGCAACCGGGTCGAAACCTATTTCGACCGCACCGCCACCCGCACATGGGAGCGTCTGACCTCTGACGCGCCTGTGTCTGGCATTCGCGCCACCGTGCGCAAGGGCCGCGACGAGATGCGCCAGTTGATCATCGACAGCCTGCCTGCCGATCTGCAGGGCGCGCGCATCCTTGACGCGGGCTGTGGCACGGGCGCGCTGGCGGTGGAACTGGCCATGCGCGGCGCAGAGGTTGTGGGCGTCGATATCTCGCCGCAACTGATCGATATCGCGACCAAGCGTTTGCCTGCAGAGCTGACGAACCGCGTGACCTTGCGGGCGGGCGATATGCTGGACGCGGGTCTGGGCCATTTCGACCATGTGGTCGCGATGGACAGCATGATCTACTATTCCGCGCAGGACATCGCGCGCAGCCTCGAAGGCATCGCGCCGCGCCTGCATGGCAGAATGGTCTTTACCGTCGCGCCGCGCACGCCGCTGCTGATGATGATGTGGCGCGCGGGCAAACTGTTTCCCCGCGCCGACCGCTCTCCGACGATGGTGCCGCATTCGCCTGCGCGCCTGACCCAACATCTTGGCACAGGCCAGCTGCGCGATATTCGCCGCGTCACATCCGGTTTCTATATTTCGAACGCCCTGGAGTTTACGTCGTGAAACTGCCCCTGAAGCGCCCCATGCAAAATACGATCCGCAATCTGACGATGCGCTCTTTGCCGTTTTCGGATGCGATCAGCGACGACTTGCCTTTGGGCGAATTGTTGCGTCTGTCCCTGTTCCAGATCTCTGTCGGTATGGCCTCTGTCATGCTGCTGGGCACGCTGAACCGGGTGATGATCGTAGAGCTGGGCGTGATGGCGTGGATCGTGGCGATCATGATTGCGATCCCGGTGCTGGTTGCGCCGTTTCGCGCGCTGCTTGGGTTTCGCTCTGACACACATCGCTCTGCCATCGGGTGGAAGCGTATCCCCTATCTCTGGTTCGGCTCGTTGTGGCAATTCGGCGGTCTGGCGATCATGCCGATGGGCCTGCTGGTTCTGTCCGGCGATCAGGTTGCCGGTCCGGAATGGGCGGGCGAGGTTGGCGCGGCCTTGGCGTTTCTGCTGACTGGTCTGGGCATGCATATGACCCAAACCGCCGGTCTTGCCCTTGCGGCGGATCGTGCCACCGAAGAGACCCGCCCAAAGGTCGTCGCGCTGCTTTACGTGATGTTCCTGATCGGCATGGGGGTCTCTGCACTTATCATCGGCACGTTGCTGCGTGACTTTTCCGCCTTGCGTCTTGTGCAAGTGGTGCAGGGCGCGGCTGTGGTGACCATCGTTCTCAACGTGATCGCCCTGTGGAAGCAGGAAAAGGTCAACCCCATGACCAAGGCAGAGCGCGAGGCCCCGCGCCCGCAGTTCTCTGAGGCATGGCGTGACCTGACGCAGGGCAATTCCGCCGCGCGCCTGCTGATCGTGGTGTTCATCGGAACGCTGGCCTTCAACATGCAGGACGTCCTGCTGGAACCTTACGGTGGCGAGGTTCTTGGGCTGTCGGTTTCCGCAACCACGCTGCTGACAAGCATGTGGGCGATTGGCGCCTTGGCCGGGTTCGGTTTTGCTGCGCGCTGGCTCAAGACCGGGCTTTGCACCTATCGCATGGCCTCGCGTGGGATCCTGATCGGGCTTTGTGCCTTTTGCGCCGTTATCTTTGCCGGGCCGATGGCCAGCACGCCGCTGTTCTTTGCGGGGGCGTTCGGGATTGGTCTGGGCGGTGGGTTGTTCGCGGTCTCGACGCTGACTGCTGCGATGACCCTGACCACCAGCGGCACCGCCGGCAAGGGTCTTGCCCTTGGCGCATGGGGCGCGGCGCAGGCCACGGCCGCCGGTCTGTCGATCTTTATCGGCGGGGCGCTGCGCGACGTGATCAACTATGCCGCCACCAGCGGCAGCCTTGGCCCCGGCCTGCAATCCAATACCACCGGTTACACGGCTGTTTACCACATCGAGGTGGGCCTGCTGTTCGTGACGCTTGTGGCGCTTGGCCCGCTGGTGCGGACCCGCAAGACCACCGACCGCGCATCGGCCCCGATTGGCCTGCCGGAATTCCCGACATGACCCAAACTTATCTGAACCCGATACACCGCACGACCCCACACGGAGGACACCCAAATGGTTGGCACTGAATTTTTCGGAAACTTCGATCTGGCCAGCGCCGCGATATGGCTGTTCTGGCTGTTCTTTGCAGGGCTGGTCTATTACCTGCAAACAGAGAACATGCGCGAGGGGTATCCCTTGCAGACCGATGACGGAGAGCTTTCTCCAAATCAGGGACCGTTCCCGGTTCCCAAGGACAAGACATTCAACTTGCCGCATGGGCGTGGCGAACTGACCGTGCCGTCCGGGCAGCGCGGTGATCGTGACGATCTGGCGCTGGAACGGACAGGCTTTGCCGCCGGTTCCCCCTACGAGCCGACCGGCAATCCGATGATCGACGGTGTTGGTCCCGCATCCTGGGCCCCGCGCAACGATTACCCGGAACTGGACGCCCATGGTCACGTCAAGATCAAGCCGCTCAGCATGCTGGAGGATTTCAAGGTCTCCGCCGGGATCGACCCACGTGGCAAAGCTGTTGTCGCGGGTGACGGCGAAGTCATTGGCCGTGTCATCGACATGTGGGTCGATGTGCCAGAGCAATACGTCCGTTACCTGACGGTCGACCTGAACCCCGAAGGATCTGGCCAGATCCGTCTGATCCCGGCCAACTTTGCCCGGATCAAGCGGGATCGCGTTTCGGTGCGGTCGATCTATGGCGCGCATTTCGCCGATGTGCCCGTAACGAAATCCGACGCCGAGATCACCTTGCTCGAGGAAGAAAAGATCATGGCCTACTACGGGGGTGGCACGCTTTATGCCGACCCAAAGCGGACCGATCCACAACTTTGATCATCTAACACCACCGGGCCAGCCGCCAACTGGCCCGGACACCATCATGGGGACAAAATCATGCATCACGACGACTTTAAATTTGAACCGGTTCGCGGCCTTCCAGAGGCGCTTCCAGCGGGTGAACACATCTTGTGGCAAGGGGCCCCTGACGCGATGCGTCTGGCCAAGGACGCCTGGAAGATGAACTGGATCATGGGCTATTTTATCGCTTTGGCGATCTGGCGTGTGGTCGTCTCTTCGGCGACTGAACCGCTGACCACAGCGCTTGGACACGGCATCCCGCTATTGTTGTCTGGTCTGCTTGCCTGTGTGATCATCTATATCATCGCCTATACGCAGGCCCGCTCGACGGTCTACACCCTGACGAACAAGCGCGTCGCGATGCGCATCGGGGCCGCGCTGACAATGACGCTGAACCTGCCGTATGTCTGCATCGCCAATGCCTCTGCCAATATCCGTGGCAATGGCGTCGGCACGATCTCTTTTGAGACCAACGGTGATTCGCGCATTTCCTACATGATGACATGGCCACATGTGCGTCCGTGGACGTTCAGCCGGGCACAACCGTCGTTCCGCGCGATCCCGGATGCGGCCCGCGTTGCGGTGATCTTTTCGGACGCCGCCGAGGCCCGCGTTTCGATGCCCGTCCTGTCCAGAGTCAACGCCTCCGCGCCCGTTACCGGCGCCGTTGCAGCGGAGTGATGGATATGAGCTATAACCAGACCTCTTCCCTCGCCAATCAGATGAAACTGCGCGACCGCGACATGGTTCCACGCGTGCTGGTTCAGGCCATGTTTGCCCTGATGCTCGGCTCTCTTGCGCTGGTGTCTTATGCCCGCATTACGGATCTGCCGCGCACCGGCGTTGCAAGCTTGCCAGAGATAGTTGCAGAGCGTAGCGTAACCTTTGAAGGAGATCGCAACTTCGGTATCCGCATTCTGGATGCTGGCGGAAACGAGATCGCAGCCTCGACCAAAGACAAGGCTGGCTTCATTGACGTTGTCTGGATCGCAATGACCCGCGAGCGCAAGGTGCAGCGCGTTGATCTGAATGCACCCTTTCGCATTGTGCGCCGTGAAAATGGCCGGACGGATGTGATTGATGATACCACAGGCTGGGCCCTTGAACTGATTGGATATGGCCCGGACAATATCGCAGCCTTCGCCAGGCTGATCGATACCAACCAAGGGACATGATATTATGGGACTTTTGACCAGAACAAAGGAAACGGCCCCCTGCGAGGTGACCATCTCGCACCGGTTCGAAGAATTGTCGGCACATGTGAAATTCCTCAACGGGGCGGTCATCAACCCCGGTGACAGCGTGCTGGTGCACGGCGGGGAAATCATGGCGCCCTATGGAGAGTGCATCGTCGAGGAACGCACTGCCACCATCACCCGCGCCTCGGGGATCGAACGCATGTGGACCCGCGCCACGGGCGATTTCGAATTCATGGAACTCTGCGAGTTTTCCTTTTCCGAAGAGGTGCTGTCATGAACGCGCATACCAAAGCCGAAGTGACCCATTCCGCCTTTGCCAACACCGCCGAAGAGGCGATTGCCGCCCAAGACGCGCTGGACAGCGGTGTCATCACGTCAGAGGAAGCGACCGAAGTCGCGATGCAGAACACGCTGCTGACGCCGCGGTTTTACACCACCGATTTTGACGAGATGGACAAGATCGACGTCACCCCCGTGCGCAAGGACTGGGATGTTCTGATCGCACAGATGAAATCTGACCCGAACAAGGGCCATTTCAAGAAGAATGAAAAGTGGGGCAAGGTCGATTGGGACGGGATGGAGCCAAAGCTGCGTGCCGAATTCATCGACTTTCTGATCAGTTCCTGCACCGCTGAGTTTTCGGGCTGTGTTCTCTACAAAGAGATGAAGCGTCGCGGGTCCAACGAGGACATCACCACGCTGTTTCAACTGATGGCGCGCGACGAGGCCCGTCATGCCGGGTTCATCAACGATGCCCTGCGCGAGGCTGGTATCCGCGTGAACCTTGGCTTTCTGACGCAACAGAAGAAATACACCTACTTTCGGCCAAAGTTCATCTATTACGCCACATACCTGTCCGAAAAGATCGGCTATGCGCGGTATATCACGATTTTTCGCCACCTCGAGGAACACCCTGACAAGCAGTTCCACCCGATCTTTGGCTGGTTCCGCGAATGGTGCAACGACGAGTTCAGCCATGGCGAGGCCTTCGCCCTGCTGCTGAAAACCGACCCAAAGCTGACGCAGTCCTTCCAGAACAAACTGTGGATCAAGTTTTTCCTCACCGCTGTCTATTCGACAATGTGGGTGCGCGATCACCAGCGGCCCTTGTTCCACGACGCACTTGGCGTCGACACCACTTGGTACGGCCAAGAGGTGTTCCGCAAGACGTCAGAGATTTCCAAGCAGGTGTTCCCGCTGACGCTGGACATCGATCACCCGCGCTGGCGTCCCAACCTTGACCTGATGGAATCTGCCTCTCGTCAGGTTGCTGCTGGCAAGGCCCGTGGCGGTCTGGGCGGTATGCTGGGCCGGATCGCGGGCATGGCCAAGGCCACAAAGGCCTTTGTCTCGCTTTATACGATCCCGGCGATCAAACATGACGTGCCGCAAAGCACCGTCCTGAAGCCTGCGTATTGATCCCATGACATCGCCTTGGTTCGCCGCACTCTTTGCATTATTCGCCTGGTGGTTCTTCACCGGGGTGATCCTGCTGATCGTGCGGCGGGCCGATGCGGGCAAGGCTGTTGCCCATGGTCGCAACGTGTTCCTGACGGTGCCGTTGTTTGCGCTGGGTGCGGCCTTGCTGGTGATCAGCGCGCAGGAAAAGACCGTTCTGAACGCTTATCTGGCCTTTTTCAGCGTGCTGCTGATCTGGGGCTGGATCGAACTGTCGTTTTTGTCGGGCGTCATCACCGGGCCAGAACTGCGCCCCTGTCCCAAGCATCTGACAGGTTATGCACGGTTTGCGCGGGCCTGGGATACGATTTCGCGGCACGAATTGCTGCTGGCGGCGACTCTGCTGGCGGTGGTTGTCACCACCTCTCATATGCCCAATACCGTTGGTCTGTGGACCTATCTTATCCTCTTTACCGCGCGCATCTCTGCCAAGCTGAACCTGTTTTTCGGCGTGCCGCGCATCAATACCGAATTTGTCCCGATCCCTTTGCAGCACATCAAATCCTATTTCCTCAAGGGCCCGATTACGATGGCGTTTCCCATCGGGGTCACATTTCTTAGTGTAACTGCGGCGTGTTTTGCCGAACGGATGTATTCATCAGAGATAGAGGCGACGACCATCGGCTTTGCTCTGCTCACTGCTTTGGCGACACTGGCCGCCATCGAACACTGGTTCATGGTGGTTCCCCTGCCAGATGCCAAACTCTGGCGCTGGATGCTGCCAGACAGAACGACTTCAAGACAGGATCAGACCAATGAACTTTGACGCACTTTTCAACACCCAGCTCGACCAATTGAAATCCGAAGGCAACTATCGCTATTTTGCCGAGCTTGAGCGCAAATGCGGCAAGTTTCCCCGTGCCGCCAACCACGTCGAGGGCGAAAAGCGCGACGTGACGGTCTGGTGTTCGAATGACTACCTTGGCATGGGCCAAAACCCGTTGACGATTGCCGCCATGTGCGAGGCGGTCCAGCGCACCGGCACCGGGGCAGGGGGCACCCGCAATATTTCCGGCACCAACCACGACCACCTGCTGCTGGAGGCCGAGCTGGCCGATCTGCATGGCAAGGACGCCGCGTTGCTGTTCACCTCTGGCTACGTGTCCAACTGGGCGGCGCTGTCCTGTCTTGGCAGCCGTCTGGAAAACTGCGTCATCCTGTCGGACGCAGGCAACCACGCCTCGATGATCGAAGGGATCCGTCATTCGCAGGCGAAAAAGGTCATCTGGAAGCATAACGATGTCGCCGATCTAGAGGCCAAGCTGGCCGCGCTGCCCGCCGATATCCCCAAGATCGTCGCGTTTGAATCGGTCTATTCCATGGATGGCGACATCTGCCCGATGAAGGAAATCGTCGAAGTGGCCGAAAAATACGGCGCGATGACGTATCTGGACGAGGTTCACGCCGTTGGCCTGTACGGCCCGCGCGGTGGCGGTATTTCCGAACGCGAAGGTCTGGCGCATCGCATCACCCTGATCGAGGGCACACTGGGCAAGGCCTATGGCGTTGTCGGCGGGTATATCACCGGCTCTGTCGCGCTATGTGATTTCATCCGCAGCTTTGCCTCTGGCTTTATCTTCACCACCGCGCTGCCGCCTGCCGTGGCTGCCGCCGCGCGCGCCTCTATCATGCACCTGAAAACCAGCACCGACGAGCGGACCCGCCATCAGGCACAAGTCGCCAAACTGCGCGCCGCGCTGGACCGCGCCGGTATCCCGCATATGCACAACGAAAGCCATATCGTGCCAGTGATGATCAAGGATCCGGTCAAGACCCGGATGCTGGCCGATTACCTGATGCAGGAATGGGGCATTTACGTGCAGCCGATCAACTATCCCACAGTGCCCAAGGGGACAGAGCGTTTGCGCTTTACCCCCTCGCCGCTGCACACCGACGAAGATATTGATCATCTGGTCGGCGCGCTGACCCATCTGTGGACGCAATGCGCGATCAATCAGACAATGGCTGTGGCATAAGCTGGAAACCATAAAGGTGGGCAAATTGCCCACCTGACGCCGGATGAACGGCCCCTATCGCCAGTGTGAAATATCCGGCCCCTTGGTCTTTGGGTCCACCCCTAGTGTTTCGATCCTCAGCCCTGCAATATCCTGCAACGCGTGTCGGATATAGGGGATCTGGCGCGCGGCGCGGTGCATCGCGATCAGTTCTGTCAAAGACCCATTGGCATCTAACGTGTAGAGATGCACAAATTTTCTTTCTTCAATCGTTCCGGCAATGCTGTTGCCGCCCCGGTGCGAGGACGCAAGATATTCCCCGACAGGATGACCCGGTTTTACCGGAATATCACGTGCGCCGAAAAATGTGGGAATGGTCAAACGATCAGGCCGCACCGTCAACAGAGGGCTGCGCCACGCATTGATAAAACCATACCCCAGCGCGCCTATGCCGATGAAACCAAGGACGACCAGGGGTAGATTCCGGTAGGGGGCAGGATGACACCCTAAGGCTCCCGCGCCCATCTTTTGCCCCTCGTTTGAGCCCTGTGGTTGCCATCGTTGTGGCCATGAGTGCGGCGTACCCGTTTCGTGGCTGTGAAGGTGGCAAGATATAGGGATGATTACTTCACAACTTTGCCCCTACTTGCCGCCGCCACCGGTATTCGCCGGTGAGCAGGATGTGCGCCCACCCAAGCGGGGAGATATGCGCCAGTAGAGCGGGGTCGCAATTCAAGCCGGCCCGCTGACGTGCGCCCACGGCCTGACCGAGATGCTTGGTGTTCCATGTGTGGATGCCCGCTTTGATGCAAGATATATTTTCGACGG
>CALGTJ010000093.1 GCA_937901435.1 uncultured Rhodobacter sp.
GTGGGGGATATCTACATGCAGCATGGTTTCGACAATTCGTCCGTCCAGCACGCGGTTAAATTCGCAATAGCGCAGAAGCGCCATCTTGCCCGTCGCGACAATCCCAAGCCACGGCGCATCAAACAGCCCCATCAGATGCCCCATGGACACGACCCAGATCCCTTCGCCCACGGTGTTTTCGCCCGCAAAGAAGATATCCTCGCGCCGCTGCAACCGTGTAAGAGACGTCAGCAAAGGTCCCCAAAACACCCGCGCCACATCGCCAGCGCCGTGTTGTTCATAGAAGGGGTGCATCCCGCGCCAGTGCCAATCGGCGGTCGTATGGGCGGCCAGTACGGCCTCAATCGTCTCAGCGGTCGCACCTTTCATGTCCGCGTAAAATGCGCGCACAACTGCCTTTTGGTCCTGAAACATTTCTTATCCCTTAACAGCACCTGCCGTCAGACCTGACACGATCTGGCGTTGGAAGAACAGGATCAACACGAACAACGGTGCCGTGGCCGACACAACCGACGCGACCGCAAACATGACGTTGCCTTTGGTTTGCGTGGTGCCAAGGAAAGACGCAATCTTCGGGATCATCGTCTGGTTCTGCTGATCCAGCAGCATCGCGGCGACAGGGAAGTCGTTATAGGCCAGCAAGAAGCTGAACAGCCCCGTCGTGACAACACCAGGCCACATGACCGGCAGGATCACATGGCGGAACGCCTGAAACCGGTTACACCCGTCCACCATCGCGCTTTCATCAAGGTCCTTTGGAATATTGCGGAAAAAGGAGGTCATCATCCACAGGCTGAAGGGTTGGTTGATGGCGACCAGCACAACGATTGTTGTCCCCAAACGCCCCCAAAGGTTCCATTCATAAAACGGCAAAAGATAACCGGACACCAATGTGATCTGCGGCATCGCGCGAAACATCAATGCGGCGATCAGAATCCAAAACGCATAATTGTATGTGGACCGCGACAGCGCGTAGCCCGCAAGCGTGCTCAACGTCAGTGAAATCGTCACAACACAAAAGCAGACAATCGATGTGTTCATCACCGCGCGCCCGAATTCTTCTGTGACCCAAGCGCCGTAGTATCCGTCGCCCGTAAAGGAGCCACCGGTTTCGACCCGCGTCGACTCACCGGTCAGGGCATAGACCCAGTTCGCTTTTGAGAAGAAATCGCCCTCAACCTTGAAGGATCCCCAAAGGGTCCACAGGAACGGAAAGGCTGCCATGATCACCCAGAGGACCAAAAACCCAGTCAGGATGATCCGGAGTGACGCCGGTTGTTTGCGGGGGTTGGCTGTGCTCATGGGTCAGGCTCTCTTGAAATCGCGCCACGTGCGCACAAGGACGGGGGACAGAAGAATTCCGACACATAACACTGTCAAAAGTGAGGTCGTCGCAGCCGAGTTCAGCAACCGCGTCTCTCCGCCAAGGTCCGAGAAAATATAGGTCGAAAGCGATTGGGCATGCGCCTCTGCGCTGAACGAAATCAACGGCTCGAAGACGCGGAAATTGTCCATCAGCTGGATCAACGCCACAAAGGTCACAAGTGGCATGATGTGCGGGATCGTGACATAACGCACGCGCTGCCAACGGTTCGCGCCATCAATCATCGCCGCTTCATCCGCGTCCTGACTGACCGATTGCAGACCGGCGTAAAACACAACAAAGGCAAAAGGCGCCGCATGCCAAATCCCGTAGAACATCAGCATGATCCACATCATTGGGGTTGAGGCTTTGACGCTCAAATCGGGGTTGCCTGCTATCGCCTGAATTGCATACCCCAAGATACCGCGTGCATCGACCATCCAGAACAAGACCAGCGACCCGACTAAGGGGGTGATGATGAATGGAAGCAACGACACAAAGATCAAAGGCCCCTTGATGGCGCGCGAGGCGGAGTTCACTGCAATCGCGATCGAAAATCCGAGGACGATCGTCAGCGGCGTCACAATGAAGGTAAAGGTCAGCGTAAATACAATGGCGCTGTAGAAGGGCAGGTTCATCACCTTGCTCCACCAGTCGCCCCATCCTATGGATGTGCGCCAAGCTTCGCCCATTTCGGAAAAAGCAAGGTGGCCGCGGTTCACATAGTTATCAAAGCCCACAAAGCGCCCCAAGGGTTTTTCTTCTTGCAAGGCGAGTGAGATTTCTTGGTTCACAGAGGTCGTTTGCGTGCACCCGAACGGACCACAGGTTTCAACCACTTCCATGACTTGTTCATGTTGGGCGTGAAACGACTGCAAGACCACCGAGATCACGGGGAACACGATCAGCAAAAGCATAGCCAATAGCGACGGA
>CALGTJ010000094.1 GCA_937901435.1 uncultured Rhodobacter sp.
TCAGCCCTTTCCCATCTTAGCGGTCCAACACGACACCGGCGGTGTCGGTCCAGCTCAGCCAGACGGGGTCTTCCCAGGTGTAGTCGCGCCGCCCGATGCGCCGCGTGTTTGCGGTCTGTGCCTTGATCACCTGACCGCCGGGCAGTTCCACGTGATAGGTCGAGATATTGCCGAGATAGGCGATATCCAGCACCTTGCCTTGCAGCGCATTGTTGCGGTCTGCGGGTTTTTCGCGGCTGATGGCGATCTTTTCGGGGCGGATGGCAAGATAGACTTTGGCGTCCTTGGTGTAGCTGGCAGAGGTGGCGGCGGTGATCGGGGGCTGGCTTTCGCCCCAACTGATGTGCACATGTCCCTCAAGGGGTGTGGCCCGGCCTTCGATTATGTTCACGTCGCCAATGAAATCAGCGACATAGGTGGAATTTGGCGTCTCGTAGATGGCATCGGGTGTGGCCACTTGTATCAGCTTGCCGTGGTCCATCACGGCCACGCGGCTGGCGACGGTCATCGCCTCTTCCTGATCGTGGGTGACGATGACAAAGGTGGTGCCGGTCTTTTCCTGAATGTCCATCAGTTCGAACTGCGTGTCCTGGCGCAGCTTTTTGTCCAGCGCCCCCAGCGGTTCATCCAACAGTAGCAATTTAGGTGCTTTGGCCAAGGCGCGGGCGATGGCGACGCGCTGGCGCTGGCCGCCAGAGATCTGATGCGGCTTGCGGGCGGCGAATTTGCCAAGTTGGACCAGCGCGATCATCTCGTCCACGCGGGCCTTGATCTGATCGGCGGGCATCTTGCCGCGTTTGAGACCAAAGGCGATGTTGTTGGCCACGCTGAGATGCGGGAACAACGCGTAGCTTTGGAACATCATGTTGGTGGCGCGTTTGTTGGGCGGAATGCCCGCCATATCCTGCCCTGCGAGAGAAATCACACCCGCACTTGGATCCTCGAACCCGGCAAGCATCCGCATCAGGGTGGTCTTGCCACAGCCAGAGGGGCCGAGCAGGGCAAAGAATTCACGCTCGTAGATGTCAAGGTCGATGCCGTCGATGGCGGTAAAGCTGCCAAACCGCTTTGTCACGCCCTGAAAGCGGATCAGGGGCTTTGCCTCTGGGTCTGCCCATGGGGCAAAGACGGTGGGTTGGCTCATAAGAGGCCCCGCGGTACAGGGCAGGTCCGGATCGGATACCTGCGGTATTGGGGTGGGTCGCCCCGGCGTGCGGGCCGGAGCGATCCAGTCTGTCTGGTCAAACGCAGGCTTAGGTGCCTGATTTGATCTTGGTCCAAAGCCGCGTAAGCGTGCGCTGGGACCGCGCGTCGAAGGGGGTCGTTGTATAGAGGTTTTCCAGCGTTGCAGCGTCCGGATAGATGGCCGGATCGCCGATCACATCCTCAACCAGCATCGGCTGAGAGGCAAGGTTGCCGTTGGCGTAATAGACGTAGTTCGACGCATCGGCCATGTTCTGCGCGTCCATGATAAAGTTCAGGAACACATGCGCGGCGTCCGGGTTTGGCGCATCCACCGGGATCGCCATCTGGTCGAACCACATTAACGCGCCCTCTTTTGGTGCGTTATAGGCGATTTCGAACCCATTGGCCGCCTCTGCCGCCCGGTCGCGCGCCTGAAGCACATCCCCAGACCATCCGAAGGCCACGCAGATGTCGCCATTGGCCAGCGCGTTCAGGTATTCCGAAGAGTGGAACTTTTGGATGTAGGGGCGTACGGCCATCAGGACCGCCTCTGCCTTGGCCAGAACCTCTGGGTCCTTGCTGTCGGGATCTTCACCGATATATTTCAGCGCGGCGGGAATGACCTCTACCGGGGCGTCCAGAAAATGCACGCCGCAGTCTGACAGCTTTTCCATATTCGCCGGATCAAAGATCAGCGCCAGAGAGTTGACCGGCGCATCCGGGCCAAGCGCCTCGGCGACTTTGGCCGTGTTCACGCCAAGCCCCGTTGTGCCCCACATGTAATTGATGGAATAGGCATTGTCGGGGTCGTATTGCGCGGTGCGGGCCTTGATTTTATCCCAGAGGTTCACCGCGTTGGGCAGTGTGCTCATATCCAGCGGCTGAAAAGCGCCCGCGGAAATCTGGCGTTGCAAAAACGTGCCCGTGGGCACCACCACATCATAGCCAGAGCCACCGGCCAGCATTTTGGTTTCCAGAATTTCATTGCTGTCAAAGACGTCATAGATCAGCTTGATACCTGTCTCTGCCTCGAATTTTTCGAGCAGCGCCTCGTCGATATAGTCAGACCAGTTGTAAACGCGGACCTCTTCGGCCTGAAGGGCCGTGACAGTCAAAGCCGTGGCAGACAAAGCGATGGCAACAAGCGGTGCCAGTGTCTTTTTCATGGATAAACTCCCCAGTTTTCCTGTTCGGGCTATCTTGCCCTTATAAATGGCATTTGATCCAAGTTTTAGCAGTCCTGCAATATGGTAATTTGTCATAATTTGATCTAAAAATAGCGCGCGCACCTTGGGGACGCCTCGTTTGAGGGCAAAAGGAAAACGGGATGGAGCTTCTTTCGGAGCAATTCAGCAGGAAGGAGCCTGCGCATCAGCAGGTGTACCAGCAAATCCGCGAGATGATTCTCTTTGGGGTGCTCGCCCCCGGAGAGCCGATCACGATCCTTGGGCTGATCGACCGGATCGGGGCGGGGATGACCCCGGTGCGCGAGGCGCTGCGCCGCCTGACTGCAGAGGGCGCGCTGCACCTGTTGGGCAACCGCCGGGTGGTGGTGCCGGTGCTGGATCGTGCCACGCTGGATCAACTGGCCTTTGCCCGTCTGGCGATGGAACCGCATTTGGCCAGCCTTGCCTGCGTGCGGCTGGAAAACAAGCATATCGCCGAGATTTCAGAACTGGACGTGGCCCTTAACGATGCGATCTCGCGCGGGGATATAACCGGCTATCTGCGGCTGAACCATGCGTTTCACATGGCGCTTTACGGCCATGCCGAGGCCCCGCTTTTGGTCTCTGTCGTGGGCTCGCTGTGGCTGCGGGTGGGGCCGTCGCTGCGGGTTGTCTGCGGGCGCTGGGGCACGATGCAACTGACCGATTGCCACGCCAATGCCCTTGCTGCCATGCGCGCCCACGATCCCGACCGTCTGGCAACGGCGATCCGCGACGACATCACCCAAGGCATCGACATGGTGGCCCAATCGTTGTCGGTGTGAAACGCATCGGTTGAGCCGCCTGAATAATTTGATCAAATTCATTGACCTTGCCCACGTGCCTCTTATTGTTGGGCGAATCCCGGACAATCTGCATGTGAGGTCGCTTATGAATATGATTTCCAACCATCTTCCCACGAAAGAGCTTCAGGCTCTGGACGCCGCGCATCACATGCATCCGTTCACCGCCGGTGATGAACTGGCTGCCAAGGGCGCGCGGGTGATCACCAAGGCCGATGGCGTCTGGCTGACCGACAGTGACGGCAATCAGATGCTGGACGCCATGGCCGGGCTGTGGTGTGTCAATATCGGCTATGGGCGTGATGAACTGGCCGAAGTGGCCGCCGCCCAGATGAAGCAACTGCCTTATTACAATACGTTTTTTCAGACCACCCACGTACCCGCCATCGCCCTTGCCGCGCGCATTGCCGAACTTGCGCCGGGCGATCTGAACCATGTGTTCTTTGCCGGGTCCGGGTCAGAGGCCAATGACACCAACATCCGTTTGGTGCGTCATTACTGGGCCATCAAGGGCAAACCGGATAAGAAGGTCATCATCAGCCGGTTGAACGGCTATCACGGCTCGTCCATGGGCTCTGCCTCGTTGGGGGGCATGGCCTTTATGCATGCGCAGGGCGGGATGCCGATCCCGGATATCGTGCACATCG
Organism: uncultured Rhodobacter sp.; assembly: GCA_937901435.1. The sequence goes on from CALGTJ010000094.1 coordinate 3,841, forward strand.
GCCAGCCCGATTGGTATTTCGAGGGCGGCGATATGAGCCCCGAGGACTTTGGCCTGATGCGCGCCCGCGAACTGGAGGCCAAGATCGCCGAGTTGGGCGAAGACAAGGTCGCGGCCTTCATCGCAGAGCCGATCCAA
>CALGTJ010000095.1 GCA_937901435.1 uncultured Rhodobacter sp.
ATTTGGCGCGCAGGTGCCTGCCACGGCGCAGGTGGTTGTGCCGCAGGTGCTGATAGTGCCGCTGGTGGCCTTTGACAGCGCGGGAAACCGGCTTGGCTATGGCGGCGGGTTTTATGATCGGACGCTGCAAGCCCTCAGGCAGCAACGCCAGACCATTGCGATCGGCTATGCCTATAGCGCGCAAATGTCAGAGGTCTTGCCATTGGAACCCACGGATCAGCCGCTGGATTTCATGGTGACAGACCAAGGCGTGCAAGAGTTTCGTCGCTGAGCCTTTGTTTCGCACCGCCGCCAAACCCAACTTCTTACTTGCTCCTCTGTCCTCTGCTCTCTAGGGACATGAACCCATGAAGATATTGTTTCTGGGCGATGTAGTGGGCCGATCCGGCCGGGACGCAATCACCGCGCGGCTCAAGGGCCTGCGCGACGAGTGGAAGCTCGACTTTGTGGTGGTCAATGGCGAGAACGCAACCAATGGCGCGGGGTTGTCTCCGGGTCATGCCAAGGGCATTCTGGACGCGGGCGCGGATGTGGTCACGCTGGGCGATCACGCCTTTGATCAGCGCGACATGCAAAGCTATATCACCGAAGAGCCGCGCATCATCCGCCCCCTGAACTTTGCCAAGGGCGCACCGGGGCAGGGCGCGCGCATCTTCGAGGCGACCCGGGGCCGCAAGGTGCTGGTGGCGCAGGTGCTGGGGCAGGTGTTCATGAAACGCGCCTTTGACGATCCGTTTTCCGCCATTGAACCGATCCTGAAATCCCATCCCCCCGGCGGCATGGTCGCGGCGAGCCTGATTGATATCCATTGCGAGGCCACGTCCGAAAAGATGGCGATGGGCCATTGGTGCGACAGCAAGGCTAGCGTCGTTGTGGGCACCCATACCCATGTGCCCACGGGCGACGCCATGATCCTGCCCGGCGGCACCGCGTTTCAGTCGGATGCAGGGATGTGCGGCGATTACAATTCGGTCATCGGCATGGACAAGGGCGAGCCAATGCGCCGATTCGTCACCGGCATGGCGGGCGGGCGATTCGTCCCGGCAGAGGGCGAAGCGACGCTTAGCGGCCTTTATGTCGAGACCGACGACCAGACTGGCAAGGCCACGCGGGTGTGCATGGTGCGTCAGGGCGGGCGGCTAGAGGCCGCTGGGCCGTACGCCGCATCTTAGGCAAGATACCAAAGCAATAGATTTGACGCCTGTCACAGGACCCGCTGTTGGCGCGGCTATGGGCCTGCGCATCTATCTGTCTGATAAAAAACCAAAAAAACACGGCACTCTCGTCAGGTGTAGGCTAG
>CALGTJ010000096.1 GCA_937901435.1 uncultured Rhodobacter sp.
CTCTCATACCGCAGCCGCCAACCGACCGTGGTGAATAATCCGGGCTAGAGGATGGGCATTGTCTCTTTTGGCGGGTCACGCAATGGGGCCGTCGGGTGCTTTGTAAGTGCTATTGGGGCGGATACTGAGCGCGCAGCGCGTTGTTAACCTTAATGACCTTAGGATGCCCCTGAGGACGGCTTTTGAGGGTCTAAACGGCCTCAGGGTGTGGCCTGTGTCGCTTTGCCAAACACGTACCTTGGCGTTTGCGGAAAATTCACAAAGCCAAACTCATCTGTGTTGATCCGCAACCGAAGTCCAACAAGGCCGACGTGCTGCTATGCCCTGTCCCCACGGGACGGGCGCGCAGAGGTCACACAATCCACGCGCCGCTTATACCGTCCGGCTGGTGGTCTGGTGTAGCGGCGTCTGATCCGGGGTTTGCCAGGCGGGAATTGCACCGCCCTCAGATGGTGAGAGGCCGCGCAATCCCGCAGTATGGTCATGGCAACAGGCGGCGTTTTAGCCTGCGCGGGACTGGCGTTTACGCTCGTGCGGGTCAAGGTAACGCTTGCGCAGGCGGATCGCCTTGGGCGTCACTTCGACCAGCTCGTCGTCGTCAATATAGGCGATGGCCTGCTCCAGGCTCATCTTGACGGGGGTGGTCAGGCGCACGGCCTCGTCGGTGCCGCTGGCGCGTACGTTGGTCAGCTGCTTGCCCTTGAGCGGGTTGATCTCAAGGTCGTTATCGCGGCTGTGCTCGCCAAGGATCATGCCGGTGTAGACATCTTCCTGCGCCCCGATAAAGAACTTGCCGCGATCTTCCAGCTTCCACAGGGCATAGGCCACAGAGACGCCCTTTTCCATCGAGATCAGCACACCCTGACGGCGTCCGGGGATCGGACCCTTGAAGGGCGCCCATTCGTGGAACACCCGGTTCAGCACGCCGGTTCCGCGGGTGTCGGTCAGGAATTCACCGTGGTAGCCGATCAGCCCGCGAGAGGGCACATGGGCGATGATCCGGGTCTTGCCAGCACCGGCGGGCTTCATCTCTGTCAACTCGCCCTTGCGCGGGCCTGTGATCTTTTCGATGACGGCGCCAGAGTATTCGTCATCCACATCAATGGTGACCTCTTCGATGGGCTCGTGACGCACACCGTCAATCTCGCGGAACAGCACTTGCGGGCGGGAAATCGACAGTTCGAACCCCTCGCGGCGCATGTTCTCGATCAAGACACCCATCTGCAATTCACCGCGTCCCGCGACTTCAAAGGCCTCGCCGCCGGGGGTGTCGGTGATCTTGATGGCGACGTTGGTTTCGGCCTCTTTCATCAGGCGGTCACGGATGACGCGCGATTGCACCTTGCTGCCGTCGCGACCGGCCAGAGGCGAGTCGTTGATGCCAAAGGTGATGGTGATCGTCGGTGGATCGATGGGTTGCGCGTGCAGCGCATCCTCGACTGCCAGCGCACACAGGGTGTCCGACACGGTCGCCTTGGACATGCCCGCAAGGCTGACGATATCGCCGGCCAGCGCCTCTGGAATGTCCTGCTGGCCAAGGCCACGGAACGCCTGAATGCGGGTCACGCGGAACTGTTCGATCTTTTGGCCAATGCGGCTGAGGGCCTGAATGGTCTGGCCCACCTTGAGACGGCCCGTTTCCACGCGACCCGTCAGAACGCGACCGACAAAGGCATCCGCCGACAGGGTCGTGGCCAGCATCGAAAAGTCTTCGTCCTGATGCTTGATCTGCTTTGGCTCGGGGACGTGGTTGACGATCAGGTCAAACAGGGCCGCCAGATCCTTGCGCGGGCCGTTTTCGTCGGCATCTGCCCAGCCAGAGCGGCCAGAAGCGTAAAGATGAGGGAAATCAAGCTGATCATCGTCCGCATCCAGCGCGCTGAAGAGGTCAAAACACTCGTTCAGGGCACGATCGGGCTCTGCGTCGGGCTTGTCCACCTTGTTGAGCACCACGATGGGCCGCAGACCCAGCGCCAGCGCCTTTGAGGTGACGAATTTGGTCTGCGGCATCGGGCCTTCGGCGGCATCCACCAGCAGCACAACCCCATCGACCATGGACAGGATGCGTTCCACCTCGCCACCGAAATCGGCGTGGCCGGGCGTGTCGACGATGTTGATCCGCTTGCCCTTCCATTCGACCGAGGTCGCCTTGGCGAGGATCGTAATACCGCGTTCGCGTTCCAGATCGTTGCTGTCCATGGCGCGCTCTGCCACGGCCTGGCCGACGCGAAACGCACCGGATTGTTTTAGCATTTCGTCGACAAGTGTTGTTTTGCCATGGTCGACATGGGCGATGATCGCAATATTGCGCAAATCCATAAGCTCGAAACCTTTGAGGGGAGTTGGCGCGCATTAGCGCGGTCTTGGCGGAAAGGCCAGCGAAAACGGGCACTGGGTTACCAAAAGGAGCGCTTCCGCGCGCCTATTTTATCTCATACCCATGCGACACATTGAACACTGCGGTGTTCTGCATGTCAAAGCGGCATTTCGGTGGTGTGCTTGATTTCTTTTGTGACGACGCTGGCAGAGACATCTCGCAGGGGTATCTGTCAGAGACGCACGGCCGGTCAGGTGTAGAGAAAGACGGTCGTGTTCGGCCCCCCGAGACAGCGGATTGTCATCGCCCGCGCGACAGATCCCGGTTCAGCGCCATCGTTTGATGTTGGGATCAGGGTCGCTGCCGCACAGAGCGGGCGTGTTTTGTCTCTTGGCCCTGCGCGGCACCGCTTACTCGCCTGCCAAGGCCTTGTTCAGGTTTTCGTCGATCTTTTCGAGGAATCCCATGGTCGTCATCCAGCTTTGATCGGGGCCGACCAGCAGAGCAAGATCCTTGGTCATAAAGCCGGACTCTACCGTGTCTACGACCACTTTTTCCAGCGTAGTGGCGAATGTCATCAGCGCCTCGTTGCCATCCAGTTTGGCGCGATGTTTCAGCCCCCCGGTCCAGGCGTAGATCGAGGCGATAGAGTTGGTCGAGGTCGCCTTGCCCGCCTGATGCTGGCGGTAGTGGCGGGTGACGGTGCCATGGGCGGCCTCGGCCTCGACGATTCTGCCATCGGGCGTCATCAATTGCGAGGCCATCAACCCCAAAGAGCCAAAGCCCTGCGCGACCGTATCAGACTGCACGTCGCCGTCGTAATTCTTGCAGGCCCAGACATAGCCGCCCGACCATTTCAGGCAGGACGCGACCATATCGTCGATCAGGCGGTGTTCGTACCAGATGCCCGCCTCTTTGAACCGCTCTTGGAATTCGTCCTCGTAAACGGTCTGAAAGATGTCCTTGAACCGCCCGTCATAGACCTTGAGAATGGTGTTCTTGGTCGACAAATACACAGGCCAGCCCAGATTGAGCCCGTAGTTCAACGAGGCGCGGGCAAAGTCAAAGATCGACTGATCCAGATTATACATCGCCATCGTCACACCCGCACCAGGGGCCTGAAACACCTCGCGCTCGATCACCGTGCCGTCCTCACCCTCGAATTTGAGGGTTACTTTGCCGGGGCCATCAAAGTGAAAGTCCGTGGCGCGGTATTGATCGCCAAAGGCGTGCCGCCCGACCACAATGGGCTGGGTCCAGCCGGGCACAAGGCGGGGCACGTTCTTGCAGATGATCGGCGCGCGAAAGATCACGCCGCCAAGTATGTTGCGGATC
>CALGTJ010000097.1 GCA_937901435.1 uncultured Rhodobacter sp.
AGCAGCATCGGCCACACCAGCATCAGCCCGCCCGCAATCGCTTTACCCTGTACCGATGCTATGGTGGGTTTTGGTAGATCCCGCCAGCGCAGACAGAAGCCCTTGTAAACTTCTTTTTCATGGGCGTAGTAGGCCTCTGCGCCTTCGTACTGCTTGCTGCTCCAGCCAGAGACGTTGTCGAAGTGATCTACAGACTCAGTGTTGCTCAAGTCGTGGCCAGAGGAAAAGTGCTTGCCCTTGGCTGCCAGGATCACGACTTTGACATCGTCGTCCAGCATCGCCTGGTCAAAGGCATTGTTCAGCTCGTAGAGCAGGAGGGTATTCTGGGCATTGGCGAACTCGGGCCGATTGAGCCAGATTCTGGCGATACCATCTTCGGGCGTTTCATAGATGATAGTTTGGTACTCAGCCACTGTTGATCTCCTTGAGCCTGAATTTGGGCGGTGCTACAGTTTTGCCAACAAAAATGAGCATTTTTTGAAAATCTGTACAGATGTACTACACAAATGTACTACACGAGGGTTTGGCGTGCAAGTAAAAAACAAACAAAGAAAAGAGAGCAAGCAAAGCAAACAAAAAGGACGAGGTACTTCAAGCAAGAAGGATTTGTCTAAGAACCACATTCTCGACAGCGCGCTGATGGTAATAGGGCGGCAAGGGATGGAGGCATTGACCCATAGAAGCGTCGCGGCGCAAGCCGGGGTATCAAATAGCACGGTCGCCTACTACTTTCGTACCAAGCACGATTTAGCCTTAAACTCCTTCCGTAAGCTATTGAGCGATAACAATAATATTTTCTCTGAAGATATTGCCACGTTGATCGAAGAAGGCAGGCCACCGTCAGTGAGCGAATTTCTTGCAGTTGCAGTGGGTATATCTGAACGTGAATTCAAGTCAGGCTATTTGATGCAGGCTGAGCATGAGCTTATCTTGTACTCCAGGCATGACGAGGATATAAAAAATGCTTACAGACGCTGGGCTGATGCCCAACGAAGGGACCTCCAGGTGGCACTGGACGAGGAAGGGTACGTGAATGCTGATGCAGCCCTGATCAACGATATGTGGGTAGGATTCGAACAAAGGGCTCTTACTGCGAAGAATGTGAAATTCTCTGATCTGTTAGATCAAGTTCAGTCCTTACTGAATCTTTTTGAAAAGAAGACGGCAAAGAAAAAGTAATGCCGGTGCGCTAATTCTGCTGCATGAACAGCTCTATCATTGCTGTCACTGCTTCAGGCGCATCCTCCTGAAGAAAGTGACCGACGCCCGGTAGGGTCACAACGGGTGCTTCCGGCCAGAAATCTCTGAAGCCCGCCACGGTTGACTGGCAGGGGATAGCACGATCTTCTTCCCCGTAAATACACATCGCAGGCAGCGCCTGCAATCGCTCCATACTATGTGTTTCAGCTAATTCAATAAAAAATTTGGCTGTTTCCGGGTTGGCAAGGTTACGCGGAAACTGTAACGCTCCACGGCATGATTCAACCGTTGGAAATGGCGCGGAGTAGGCTCTTATCCAGGTCTCGTCGACATGACCCGTGCGTTCAAAACCGATTCGTTTTATCACCGATAATACCGTGGCGCCAAGGTGAGTAATGGTGGGCTCAAATTCATCGGTATTCACCCATTTGAACCAGTGATGATCGGTGACGCCGTGGCTACCTTTTGTGGGGCGAGCCCAGGGTATACTTGTGTTGCAGACGCACAAGCACTTGATCTTGTCGGGATGGCGAATGGCAAAGCTGGAGCCAATGGGGCCTCCCCAGTCCTGCATGACCAGGGTAACGTTTTTTACATCCAGATCCAGTAATAGTCGCTCCAGGTTGTCGCAATGTTCGCGTATACTGTATTCGCGATCCTGTGGTGTTTCGCTTTTTCCAAAGCCCATATGGTCGGGCACAATCACCCGTCCGTGTTGTGCCAATTTCGGAATAAAGTTTCGATAGAGATAGCCCCAGGTGGGCTCTCCGTGTATGCAGACAATCGCATCTCCCTCTCCCTCGTCGATATAATGCTGTCTGAACCCATTACCCTCGAAAAACTTTGCTTCAAAAGGCCAGGTTCCATCAAACGTCTCACTTGCATCAATCATTATCCCTTCCTCGGGTTGCTGTGTGTGGCATTCGGCATGAACCAAAGAGTTGAGCTAACTACTCAGAGACCAGTACAAGTTTGCCAATAATCTTACCGGCAAGCTGATCGGTCAGTGCTTGGCGGATCTTGTTAATGGGTCGTTGGCAGACGCCTGCTGGCAGCATTTTTCCTGCCCCAATCCAGGCAACCAGTGTGCAGATACTCTCGCAAGTTTGTCAGCGGCTTGGTGTAGGGGCGCCCGTACATCCGTTCCACGAGAAAGGCCGTGGTCGGCCCAAGACCGAGTCGGAACCGGCCCGGCCCAAACTGCTCGATCGCCATCGCCTCCTCGGCGAACGCTACCGGTTGCCGCGACCACGTGTGTACAATCGAATTTCCCAGCAGGATACGCTCGGTCTGCGCCGCCGCGGCGGCCAACACCGGCATCATGTCAGCCGCTCCTGCTGCGCCTACCGTCGCCCAAGCCGCCTGCACGCCAGCGTCTTCGGCCTGCTGAATATGCGCAACGCAGTCCGGTCCGCTCGAGGCCTCAATCGCCACGCCGAACATTAGAGATGGCTCCAGCAGGGCAAGCCGTAGCAACTCACATTTGCATCCATCATCTTCTATACCTCTTTCTTTTCGGTGAAAGTCTCGGCCGGAACCTTGGTTAAATCCTGCGTCAGCCAGCGCTCTGGTCGCATTATGTAGACGTGGCCGATGTTCTCCGGGTAGGAATCTGCATACGCATCGCCGTCCTCTTTGCCGTTGTATCGAATAGCCATCGGTCGCAGGTCTCTCTCTTTGGAGGTGTCACGCTCTTCGATAATCGGACCTTCTACGCTCACATAGCGATAGGGGAAGGTGCTGACTTGTACGGTCATCGTGTAGCGACCCGCTGCGCGCAGTGCCTTGCCCTTGATTGATCTGGGATCGGTAATTACCCAAACCCCAACAGTGGGGTCGTAGTCGTACCAGATTGGTACCGCGACGACTCCGCGCGCCGGGTCCGCGATACTAATAACACCCACATGGGCTTGCGCCAGGAAGGCTTCACGCTCATTGCGATTCATTGAGAGAGCTGACATAAAAATCTCCTTTTCTTCTCAGGTTGTTGAGTAAAGCTAATAGCGATCGGAGCAGTATGGTCATGCAGCGTCATGAATATCCGATCTGGCAGCACTGCCACTTCACAGCGCTACATTTCCGAATTTAGGTGATGTTTGTTTCCCTTTTAAACTCATCAAATAATCTATATAGTACAAATGTACGGGTAATGGCTTTCGTTGTCTAGGTTAAAGATGTCATAGCGGGAAACTAAATTATCCGAGAATGTACTTCTATGTACTGTCCATCGAGTTGTTTACAGGAGATCACATTGAACTTTGATTTTTCAGATGACGAAAAAATGATCCAGGAGCAGATAAGCCGCTACCTGCAAGAAAACTGCGGTGCCCAGGTCAATCGCCGAGTGCTGGACGGCGAAGAATCTTTCGCCGGAGCTGTCTGGCAGGGGTTAGTCGATATGGGCGTCACCGGTAGTGCTATTTCCGCTGCTTATGGTGGTGCGGGTGCGGGTGC
>CALGTJ010000098.1 GCA_937901435.1 uncultured Rhodobacter sp.
TTTACGTCCAGATCCGCGACGTGATGAACCGCGAATACGGTCGCATCTTTGCCGGTGAAACCGATGTGGATTCGGCCTTTGCCGTGATCGAGGAAGAGGGCAACAAACTGTTGTCCCGTTTCGCAAAAACCACCAACTAAGCCTTAATTCACACGACCGGTCCGGGGCGCACGCAAGTGCCCCGGCCACCCCGGGGGATAATTCACATGAACAAGGCTCAATTCGGCAGCCCTTGGATGCCCTATTTGTTGCTTGCGCCGCAAATGGTCATCATCGCCATCTTTTTTCTCTGGCCCGCCGGCGAGGCGATCTGGTCTTCTTTCTATCTCGAAGACCCCTTTTTTGGCACCGCCACCTACGTGGGCATGGAAAACTACTCCGACGCGCTCACCGCCTCTGATTACCGGCGCACCGCGATTTTTACCGCGATTTTTGTCACATTGGTCTCGCTGCTGTCCCTGTCGATCGGATTGATGCTGGCCGTCTCTGCCGACCGGGTCCTGCGCGGAAAATCCACCTATAAGACATTGCTGATGTGGGTCTATGCCATCGCCCCGCCCGTCGCCGGGTTGATCGGTGTGATGTTGTTTGACCAGCATATCGGACCGCTTGTCGATTTTGCCGCCGTCTTTGGCTGGGACATGCGCATCGGCGTGAACTACTGGGACACAGGCATCGCGATGATCGTCGTCGCCACCTGGAAACAGATCCCCTACAACTTCATCTTCTTCCTGTCGGGCCTGCAATCCATTCCCGCCTCGGTCAAAGAGGCCGCCGCGATTGATTGCAAGTCCGAAAACCGCCGCTTCTGGACCATCACCTTTCCGCTGCTCGCGCCCGTGTCGTTCTTTTTGCTGATCCTCAACATCACCTACGCGATGTTCGAAACCTTCGGCCTGATAGACCTGATCGTCAAAGACCAGCCCGGCAACTCGCCCGTCACGTTGGTGTACAAGGTCTACCGCGACGGATTCCGGGGCAACGACCTTGGCGGATCTTCGGCGCAATCTGTCATCCTCATGCTTCTCGTTCTGGCGCTCACGGTTGTGCAGTTCCGCCTGATCGAAAAGCGCGTGCATTACAACTAGGGGGGCGGAGCGATGAAGAAATCACGTGCCATATACGACCACGTCGTGCTGCTGTTCGGGGTCTTCGTGATGATGGGCCCGCTTGCCGTGGCCTTCATGACTTCGACCTTTGACTACGTCACCATCCACAAAGAGGGGATGCAATTCGGCTTTGGCGGGCATTTCCTAGAGACCTACAGCACCGTTCTGAACAAACAAAGCGGCTTTACCGGCGAGGTCACCGGCTGGCTGATGACCAAGAACAGCATCGTGCTGGGCGTTGGGTTCGCTTTGGGCAAGATCGTCGTGTCGATGCTGGCCGCCTATGCCATCGTCTACTTTCGCTTTCGCGCGGCAACCTTTTGTTTCTGGATCATTTTCCTGACGCTTCTTCTGCCACTAGAGGTCCGGATCCTGCCCTCTTACGAGGTGGTGCAGCAAATGGGCCTGCTGAACTCTTACACCGGTCTGATCCTGCCGCTGATCGCTTCGGCCACGGGCACGTTCTTTTTCCGCCAGTTCTTCAAATCCATCCCGAACGAGCTGTTAGAGGCCGCGCGCATCGACGGGGCGGGGCCTGTGCGCTTCTTCTTTGACATCCTGATCCCGCTGTCCAAAACCATGATCGCGGCGATCTTTATCATCATGTTCGTGGTCGGCTGGAACCAGTACCTCTGGCCCACGTTGATGACGACCGATGAGAGCTATTTCACCCTCGTGCGCGGCATCAAGCAGATCATGCAGAACATGATCGGCGCCGATATTCCCAAATATAACGAGGCCTTGGCCATGGCCATTCTGGCAATGGTTCCCCCCGCTCTGGTGATCATCATCTTCCAGCGCATGTTCATCAAGGGCCTTGTGGAGCAAGAAAAATGACAACTCTACGCATCAAGAACGTCAAGAAACGCTATCCCAACGGGGCCGAGGCCGTCAAAGGCGTCACGGTCGATGTACAGGACGGCGAGCTGGTGGTTTTCGTCGGCCCCTCGGGCTGCGGAAAGTCCACCCTGCTGCGCATGGTTGCGGGGCTGGAGGGCATCACAGAGGGCGAGATCGAACTGGCCGGTCGTGTCGTGAATGATCTGGAACCGGCAGAGCGCAACATTGCCATGGTGTTCCAGAATTACGCGCTTTACCCGCATATGACCGTGCGCAAGAACCTCGCCTACGGGTTGAAAAACCGCGGCACGCCCAAGGCCGAGATCGACAAAAAGGTGCAGGATGCGGGGGAATTGCTGCAAATTGCGGAATTCCTTGATCGCAAGCCGTCGCAATTGTCCGGTGGGCAGCGCCAGCGTGTCGCAATGGGGCGCGCCATCGTGCGCGATCCGGCGATCTTTCTGTTTGACGAACCACTGTCCAACCTTGACGCCAAGCTGCGCAACCAGATGCGCCTTGAGATCAAGAACCTGCAACGCCGCCTGAAGACCGCCGCGATCTATGTGACCCATGATCAGGTCGAGGCGATGACGCTGGCCGACCGCATCGTCGTGCTGAACCACGGTCAGATCGAACAGATCGGCACCCCGTCAGAGGTCTACTCGCGCCCTGAATCCATCTTTGTTGCCAGCTTCATCGGCGCGCCGCCCATGAACCTGATCCCGGCCGATGTGACAGAGGCAGGCATCACCGTTGGCGATGTCACCATGCCAATCAACACCGCCCATCGTGGTGCGGTCACGCTGGGTCTGCGTCCCGAACGGGTCCAGATTGGGGACAGCGGCGCGCCGATGCGCGTCACCATCGTCGAGGAACTGGGGGCCACGCGTCTGGTGCATGGCATTCTGGGCGGTCAGGATGTCACCCTTGCACAGGACGCCGACGGTCCGCCACCGAGCGACCTCGTGCATGTGGCCTTCAAGCCAGAGGATGCGCATTTCTTTGACGCCAAGACCGGGCGGCGGCTGTAACCCCTTATGAGCGTTGAAAGATTTCGCGCCCTCTGGCGGGGCCGCAGGCGCCCTGCCCTGATCTCTGTGCATAGGGGTCTCTGGTCGCAAGCGCCCGAAAATTCACTTGCCGCGATCCGTGCGGCGGCGGGCTACGGCATCATCGAGATCGACGCGCAACTGTCACGCGATGGCGTTCCGGTGGTGATCCATGACGCTGACCTTATCCGCACCACGGGTCAGGCCGGGCTTGTCGCAGAAACCGATAGCGCGCCCCTTACTGCGCTGACATTACTGGAAAATGACGGCGGGCCTGCGGGCGCGACGAGCACGCAGACCCTGCCCTCACTGGACGCCGCCCTGCGCGCCGCCGGGCCAGAAGATTACTTTGACATCGACGTGAAACACCCCCGCGAGGTCGAGGCGATCGCCGCCTTTCTCGCGCGCAACGGTTTGCAATCTCGCGGATCCCTGAAAGTCGACACGACCAACGTCACGGACATCGACCGTCTCTTGTCCCTTCAGGACCGCTTTGGGATGATGGTCATGGCCAAGGTCAATCTGATCGAGGCTGACCTGACCCTTATTCAAGCCCTCACCGACGCCGGTGTCGCCGCCGCCGAGGTGTTCTTTGACGATCTCGACAGTCTTGCAAAGGCCAGCCGGATCGTGGGCGAAACGATGGCACTCTCGACCTATAGCCTTGACCCGGTGCATTGCTGCGGCCTCAGCGACGCCCGAGCCAAGCGCGATCCAGAGGCGGTTTGGGGCACACTGATGGACGCCGGTATCACGATGATAATGACCGACATCGCCCCGGATCTGGCCTGTTACCTCGATACGCGCGCCTAGACGTGTACCGAGGTAACCCGCGTCAAAAGTCGCATGAATCCAAGCACTAACAGCAGCGGCGGCAAGACCGATATCACCGCCAGCACCATGCTGGGTCCCGACCCTGCTCCGACCAGATTTAGCCCACGCATCAGCGGAAAATAGCTGTTGTCGATAGAAATCATCAATGGCCAGAGATATTGATTCCAGCCGATCAGGAAGGACACGATAAACACCGCGCCGATGGGCACACGGGACAGAGGCAGCACGAAATCCCGCAGGAACCGCAAGGGCCCGGCCCCGTCCAGCCGCGCCGCCTCCAGCAGTTGCGGCGGCAGGGTGCGCATGTGTTGGCGAAAGATCAGTGTTGCCAGCGCAAGCGGCAGGATCGGCAGGATCAGCCCCGCCAGCGAGTTGATCAGTCCCAACCTAAGCGCCACATCAAAGCTGGGTAACATTCTGGCTTCTATCGGAAAATACAGCGTCAACAGGGTCAGCGAGAACCAGAACCGCACGCCGCTGCGCAACAGGAACGTCATCGCATAGGCCGCCAGAAACCCACAGGCCGTTGCCAAAACCGCTACCCCACAGGCCGTCATCAGCGATGTTGCGACCATGTCCCACACGCTTGGCCCGGTCTGCCCCTGCCCGCCCAGATCCGCCAGCCGGTCGATATTGCGCCGCAATCCCTGCCAAAGAGAGGCAGACGGCGCTGTTGCCGCCCCGCGCAATCCCCCCTGTTGCGTGGCGGAAAATGCCATCAACACCAGCGGTGCCACCATAACACCACCCGCGCCAATCAGGACCCCATGATCCAAGATACGCCGCCGCAGGGCACGTTTATGCAACGCAGAGAGGGTAATCCTATTGCCTCCACCAGCAGTTTCGTGCGCCATCCAATCATTTCGTTCCGCGGTTCACAAGGGCCGCACCGCGTCATTGATTTGCGTCCCGACGCAACTGTCCGCCAATCGCCATAGATCTGAAAGAGTCCCAATTCCGCGTCGGGTTTGGCGACATTTCAGGGGCAGACCAGCAGATCGTGAATGCCCTCAAAAACGGCGGTTCATTTCTCAATCTGTGGTTTTAAAATTACAAGAACCGATAATAATGCACAATTCTTAAGACATTAGGAACGTCCCTTAGTCTTCTAATTTCAATATATTTATTGAAGTATACTTCTGCCCTGCATCCGCAGGGGACTCGCGCGCAAGGCGAATCGCCTTTGCAAAACACATGCCTTTCGGCACAGTCGCTTTGGCAGGCTGTAGTAAAAATACATCTTAGGGTGGAAGAGTCTAAAACATCCGCTGATAAGTTACGCTTTCTCAAGTGCTTATGCGATGAAGATGACGGTGGGGAAGAGTAAGAGTTGCCTTTTTTTGGCTAAGGGCTTTGGCCTTATAAATAAATTTTGTGGCACCCCCGCCACCGACTCGGCCCAGCGACTCGGCACGGATAATTTGGATTGGATCTACGCTATGGCATTCGTCAAAAAACTCGTGTCCCTATGCGCTCTTTTGCCGTTTTTGGCCGCAGCGGGGCAGATGGCCAATGCGCAGAGCCTTTCGGTCGACCTTTCACCGCCGAAGGCGACGTTGTCAGAAGTCGTGCAAGCCACGATTACACTCTCTAACATCGGCAATGCCTCTGCGATCTCGAATGTCTCATTCCTCCCGTCATACCCCGGAAATCTGAAGAATACTGTGGCCCCAGCCACCACGACCTGTGGGCCGGGGGCGTCGTTGACAGCCGTCCCGAACGCGAGCGGGGCAAATTTTTCAATCAGTTCAATCGCGGCTGGCGCCAGTTGTCAGGTTGTCTTGAATCTGGC
>CALGTJ010000099.1 GCA_937901435.1 uncultured Rhodobacter sp.
AACCTTTAAAACTGTCCTCGGCGGGGATGCGATTGCTGAAACTGGCGGAAAAGATCCTGCCAGAACTTGAGGCGCTGGAGGAAGATTTTCGCAATCTGCAAACCGGCAAATCCGGGCGGCTGCATATCGCGATTGAATGTCATGCCTGTTTTGAATGGTTGTTTCCGGTGCTGGAACTGTTTCGCAAGGCCTGGCCCGACGTGGATGTGGATATTCGCCCCGGTCTGGCCTTTGACGCACTGCCCGCCTTGCAGCGCGAAGAGGTGGATCTGGTGGTCTCGTCTGACCCGGAGGATCTTCAGGATATTGAATTTACGCCCCTCTTTGACTATGAACCCGTCTTTGTCGCTGCCGCCCAGCATCCGCTGGCGCAGAAAGAGTTCGTGGTGGCCGAGGATTTTCGTGACGAGACGCTGATCACCTATCCGGTGGAACGCGCACGTCTGGATATTTTTTCGCAACTGCTGACCCCCGCCAAGGTCGAGCCGCGCGGGATCAGGCAGGTGGAACTGACGGCGGTGATTCTGCTGCTGGTGGCCTCTAACCGAGGGGTCGCGGTGCTGCCCGATTGGGTGGTGCGCGAGGTGAAATACCACTCGGACTATGTGACGCGGCGGATCACGGAAAAGGGCCTGACCCGGCGTCTTTATGCGGCGACACGGGATGTGGATACGGCCAAGCCCTTTATGGCGCATCTTTTGCGGCTGGCGCGGACTGAACCGGTGAAGTTGCAGCGTGGATCAAACTAAGAGGATTGTGCGCCTTGCAGCGCGCTTTGTTGGTGTGTTGGGGCTCTGCCCCAAACCCCATAGTATTTTTTCCAAGATGAAACTGGCAGCCTGTGTGTGCCCGGATCCGCAGTTGCGGCTTGGCAAGGGGGGGCGGTTGGCATAAGACGCGCCTCTGACGACAGGAGCGGATGTGATGCAAGGCAGTGCCAACCTCAACCTAATGATCAAAGCAGCGCGCGCGGCAGGGCGGTCGCTGGTGAAGGATTTTCGCGAGGTCGAGAATCTTCAGGTGTCAATGAAGGGCGCGGGTGATTTTGTCAGCCGGGCGGACATTGCCGCTGAAAAGATCATTCGTGACGAGTTGCTGGGGGCGCGGCCCAGTTATGGCTGGCTGGCAGAGGAAGGTGGCGAGATCGATGGGGTAGACCCGACACGGCGCTGGCTTGTCGATCCGCTCGATGGCACCACGAATTTTCTGCATGGCTTGCCCCATTGGTCGGTTTCGATCGCGCTGGAGCACAAGGGAGAGATCGTTTCGGCGGTGGTTTTTGATCCGGCCAAGGACGAGATGTTCATTGCTGAAAAAGGGCAGGGTGCGTGGATGAACCAATCGCGTCTGCGGGTGTCGGGGCGCAACAAGATGATAGAGTGTCTGTTTGGTACCGGCCTGCCCAATGGTGTGGGTGGCGATTTGCCTGCGACAATTCGGGATCTGGGCCGCTTGTTGCCAGCCTGTGCAGGCGTGCGTCGGTTCGGTTCGGCCGCGCTGGATATGACCTATGTGGCGGCGGGCCGTTATGACGGGTTTTGGGAGCGTACCGTCAATTCCTGGGACATTGCGGCGGGCATCTTGATCGTGCGCGAAGCAGGTGGATTTGTTGAATCTTTGGTTCCGGGAAACAATCCGGTGGAATCGGGGTCTTTGATCGCTGCAAACGAGAGAATTTTCGACAGTTTCTCTGGAATTCTACGGCAAAGGTAACCCAACGGCATCTTGCTAAATCTTTGCCACATTTCTGCCAAAAACGCCCGTCAGGTGTGGCCGCATGAAAAGCATCACACATATCAAATCCTGTCTGGCAAAATTTGCCACAGGCGAGTCGGGCGCCGTAACGGTTGACTGGGTCGTTCTTACCGCCGCGGTTGTCGGTCTGGTTTCGTCCATCTTTTTGACTTTGGGAAATGATGCTGCGGATTATAGCCGCGAAATCGGGACCTATATGTCAAGTCAGGGGATCAAGACGACATATTGATCTTGGTCACGTTGGTTTTGGTCACTTTGGCCATGGCAGGGTAAGTCAGAGGTGTCTGCGGCGTGCGCTTGGCCGGCGCGTCGACCGGAGGCCGTTCATACAGAGACCAAAGCGCCATTGATCTGGCGCTTTTTGCCGTTTTGGCAGGGTCACTTATGTCACTTGCGCCGGATGACCTTTGGGATGCTACTCGATCCAAAATCATATTCGGCCTTTGGATGATCGGGGTGTCCTTCGGTGCGATCCCAATAGGACGGTCCTCCAAGGCGCAGCCAGAGCGGAATGATCAGAAGCAGACCGACCAGAAACCCGCCGATATGCGCCCAATAGGCCACGCCCCCCATGTCGGGGTTGGCGCCGATGCCGTTGGACAACTGGATCGCGAACCAGACGCCCAGCATGATCCAGGCCGGGACCGGCCAGATCTTGAAGAACACAACAAAGATAAACAGCACATCCACCTTGGCCTTGGGATAGAGCAGTAGATACCCCCCCATCACCCCGGCAATCGCACCAGAGGCTCCGACGGTGGGCACGACCGAATAAGGGGCGGCGAGCACGTGGATGACCCCCGCGCCGATGCCGCTGGCAAGGTAAAAGAGCGCGAATTTCACATGTCCCAGATCTTCTTCCAGATTGTCACCGAAGATCCACAGGAACAGCATATTACCCGCCAGATGCATAAACCCGCCATGCAGGAACATCGAGGTGACCAGACCGTGGATATTGCGCCCGTCTGTGACATTCTCGGGGATCAGGGCCCAGTCGAAATAAAACTGGTACAGCGCCCGCTCATCGCTGAACAGGGGCCAATAGATCAGGAATACCACCACGTTGACCGCAATCAGGATGCGCGTGACGTAGGGTGTTTTCTCGGACGGGTTGTGATCACGAATTGGAAACATGCCCGCAGCTTTTGCGCTGCGGGGCGGAAAGGTCAAGTGACGAGTGCTGTCATTTGGCGTGTATTTTAACCGGGCCTCAGGGACCGGCCACCTCAGCCAGCAGATCGGCGTTCCCGCCAGAGGCTGTGGTGTCGATGCAAAGGTGCCGCTCCAGCAGGACGTCGCAGGGTTCCAGCCCGCCAGTGATCAGGGGCAGGATCGCGCCGTCGCGGGTTGCAAGCGCCTGTGCCATGCTGCGCGCGCTTGCATCCTCGCCCCACCAAATCGCCCCGGCAAAGCCTTTGAGTTGCGTCAGGGCTTCGGTCGGCAGGCCATCGGCGGGCACGGCGGTGCCGCCCATGCCAGTGACCGCGTGAACCTGCCGCGCTGTCGCCTCGGCCCCGGGGCCAAGGCAGAGGAACGGCGCGCGCGAAAAGCGGCTGAGGCGGTTGGATTCGCCTGTGGCACCGGGCAGGATCACGGTATCGACGGGCTTGTCGTTGACTTTGGCGTTGTTCAGGCGCGTTTGGACCTCTGTGGGATCCGCTGGCTTGGATGTGGCCTGCATATAGCGCAGGCGGGATGCCCCGGAAAAGCGGGTAAGATAGTCAGGGCCGCCTGCCTTGGGACCAGTCCCGGAAAGCCCTTCTCCGCCAAAGGGTTGGCTGCCGACAATTGCCCCGATCTGGTTGCGGTTGACGTAGATATTGCCGACGGGCAGGTGTTCGACGATATGCTGCACACGGTCGTCGATGCGGGTGTGCAGCCCGAAGGTCAGACCATAGCCGGACGCGGCGATATCGGTTGTGACCTTGTCCAGATCGTCGGATTTGAAGGTCGCGATATGCAGGACGGGGCCGAAAACCTCGCGGTCCAGATCCTTGATGCCGCTGACCGCGATCACGCTGGGGGCGACGAAATGGCCGTGCTCTGGCAGAGCCATGGTTTTGAGCAGGCGACCCTCTGCCTCTGCCACGTCCACATAGGATTGGATGGCGGCACGCGCTTGATCGTCAATCACGGGACCCACATCGGTGGACAACTGCCAGGGAGAGCCAAGGGTCAACGCCTCCATCGCGCCGTAGAGCATCGTTTTGAAATCCTTGGCGATATCTTCCTGCACGTAGAGACAGCGCAGGGCCGAGCAGCGCTGGCCCGCCGATTGAAAGGCCGATTGCACCACATCGCGCACGGCCTGCTCTGGCAGGGCGGTGGAATCCACAATCATCGCGTTGATCCCGCCGGTTTCTGCGATCAGCGGCGCGCTGGGGTCCATATGCTGCGCCATGGCGCGCCGGATCGCCTGTGCGGTTGCGGTTGAGCCGGTAAAGGCCACGCCTGCCACACGCGGATCAGAGGTCAGCGCCGCACCAATGTCACCGCCACCGGGCAGCAGTTGCAGCACCTCAAGCGGCACACCAGCCTCATGCATCAGGATGACGGCGGCATGGGCGATAAAGGGGGTCTGTTGCGCAGGTTTCGCCAGCACACCATTGCCGCACGCCAAAGCGCCGGCGATTTGCCCGGTGAAGATGGCCAGCGGAAAGTTCCACGGAGAGATACAGGTGAAAAGACCCCGTGCCGCACGATCGTTGATTTGCGCCCGCGCCGCATAGTAGCGCAGGAAATCAACTGCTTCGCGCAACTCTCCGACACAATCGGGCAGGCTTTTACCGGCCTCGCGGGTGAGCATCGCAAAAAGCTTGGCAAAGTTCGCCTCGTAGAGATCGGCAACCGCGTTGAGGATGCGCGCGCGTTCTTCGACGGGCGCGTCCCATCGTGTGGCGACCGACAGGGCCGCATCCACATCCGCTTGCGTAGCATCCTGACAATGCCCGACGATCTGATCAGGGTGGGCGGGGTCAAAACGTTCGATTGCGCCTTCGGTGCTGGTCAGTTCGGTGGCAATGAGGGGGCGGGCATAAAACAGCGTCTCGGCATAGGGCGCGCGCGCGGCCTCGATGGCCTCAAGTTCCGGTAAATGCGCGATATCCCAGCCTTTTGAATTCTGCCGCTCTGGCGCATATAGATCTGGCCCGCGGGGCAGAGTATACCCCGGCAAGGCGGCAAAGGGATCGGCGGCAACCACCTCTGGGGCTACCTCGACATCGACGATCTGGTTGACGAAAGAGCTGTTCGCCCCGTTTTCCAGCAAACGCCGCACAAGATAGGCCAACAAGTCGCGATGCGCCCCCACAGGCGCGTAAATCCGGCAACTGCGGCCCTTGTCGGCCATGACCAATTCATGCAGACGGTCGCCCATGCCGTGAAGCTTTTGAAACTCGAAATCGCGGTGGGCGATCTGCATGCTCTCGGCCATTTCAAGGATCGCGGCCGCCGTATGGGCGTTGTGTGTGGCAAACTGCGGATAGACCCGGTCGGTCAGCCCCAGCAGCTTGCGCGCATTGGCGATATAGCTGAAATCGGTGGTGGTTTTCTGGGTGAACACCGGAAAGCCCTCGACCCCGATGACCTGCGCGTGCTTGATTTCCGTATCCCAATACGCGCCCTTGACCAGCCGCAGCATGACGCGCCGGTTCAGCCCTTCGGCCAGCGCGTGAAACCAGTCGATCACTGCCCCGGCGCGCTGCCCATAGGCCTGCACCACGATGCCGAACCCGTCCCAGCCTGCAAGGCTGTCATCGCTGAGAACCCGTTCGATCACGTCCAGCGACAGACCCAGCCGATCCGCCTCTTCGGCGTCGATCGACAGGCCCATATTGCCTGCCTTGGCGCGCTGGGCCAGATCAAGAACGCGC
>CALGTJ010000100.1 GCA_937901435.1 uncultured Rhodobacter sp.
CGGTCCATCGCGGGTCCTTTGTCATCGGCCTGCGACAGAGCTGTCAAAAGACAGGAATGCCCATCGGCCACGCGATCTTGCAGGGCGTTGGCGACAAAGGATCGGGCGTCGGCCAGTTGCGAATTGGTTTGCGCGAAGTCCTCCGCGTTTTGTACGGGCGCAAAGAGGCGAAAAAATGCCCTTGAAATCGCCTTTAGCTGCTCTGTCGAGCCGGTCAGACCCACAAAGGCGGCGCTGGTCTGGCAGGCAAAATCGCGCGCCGGACCCTCTGTCAGATCCACAGGGCCCTGGCCTGCCAATCGCGAGATCACATCACTTGTCACGAGATCAATCTGCGGCTGAAAGCCTTGGAACGTCCGGTAAAAGGCGCGACTTAGTTTTTGGCGTGGTGCCCGATGGTCGGGGGCATCAAGGAAGGGCAAAATATGCGTGGCCACACTCGCGGCCACATGTGTATCGCAGTTTTTCGGATTGAGCACGGAAAAGCGCGACGGCGCATTGCCAAGGTCAGGTGAAGACAGAGCCTGAACCACATCTGTGTGACGGGTTACCAAAAATCCGCCGCCTTTAAGCGGGCACACCGGGCGGTCCTGACGCAGGACACTGTGAGAGCTTTCCGGATCGCTCAGAAACGCCGGATCTCTGACGTCAAAAGGGGTCGCCACGGCCACAGATGCGGGATCGGGATCGGGTCGATCTGTGCCAACAGGTCTTGTCTTGCGCCATTTCCACATAAGTCCGGTCCAATCGGTGTGTCACATCGGGTCTGGTCATTTCCATTGCCGCAGAGAGTCAACCAAGGACGACCCCAAAAAGCAACATTCCTTTTGTGGTGAAAGAGACAGGCGGGGCATCCGTGACATCGAAAGGCCAGATGCCTTTTTTCTGGGGTCGGTAGAATGTGCCGCCGAAATCCTTGACGTTCCGGGCCTCGCGTATAGGTCAGACGGATGCTGTTTTGCCCACACCCCCCCGCCGTTGCATTGTCCAGATCAGGGTTCGTTCGATGGTAAAGCTTGTTCTGGTGTTGGGCGATCAATTATCCCTCTCTCTGTCCGCGCTGCAAAAGGCGGGCACAGAGGATGTGATTGTGATGGCCGAGGTCGCGGATGAGGCGACTTATGTGCCCCATCACCCCAAAAAGATCGCCTTTACGCTGACGGCGATGCGCAAATTTGCCCAGACCCTGCGCGCGGAGGGACGCGAGGTTTGCTATACGCGGCTGGACGATGCGGACAACAGCGACTCTATCAGAGCAGAGTTGTTGCGTCGTGCAGAGGCGCTTGGCGCGACAGAGGTGATCGCGACAGAGCCCGGCGAATGGCGGTTGATCCAAGCGTTGCACGACCTGCCGCTGGACGTGACGATCCTGCCCGACACCCGGTTCATTGCCTCGCATTCAGAGTTCGAAGACTGGGCCAAGGGGCGCAAGGAATTGCGGATGGAGTGGTTTTACCGTGACATGCGCCGCAAGACGGGATTGTTGATGGAGGGCGACGCGCCGGTTGGCGGCAAATGGAACTTTGACCACGACAACCGCAAGGCCGCCCCCAAGGACATCCATTACTATGGCCCGATGGAATTTGAACCGGACCAAGACGTGCTTGATCTGGTGGCCGCGCGCTTTGGCAATAACTTTGGCGATCTGGACCCGTTCTGGTTCGCCACCGACGCCGCCTCTGCCAAGCAGCATCTGACCCGCTGGCTGGAACAGGCCCTGCCGAGCTTTGGCGATTATCAGGACGCCATGCTGCGAGACAACAAATTCCTCTATCACGCCTGCATCGGGGCCTATATCAATGCGGGCCTTCTTGATCCGCTGGAGGTCTGTCAACTGGCCGAGGTCGAGTACACAGAGGGCCGCGCCCCGATCAATGCAGTCGAGGGGTTTATCCGCCAGATCATCGGCTGGCGAGAGTTCATGCGGGGGATCTATTTCCTTGAGGGCCCCGATTACACCACGCGCAACGTGCTGGGGCATGACCGCGCCCTGCCCGCCCTTTATTGGGGCGCAAAGACAAAGATGAATTGCATCGCCCACGCGGTGGATCAGACCAAGACCGACGCCTATGCCCACCACATTCAGCGGCTGATGGTGACAGGCAACTTTGCCCTGCTGGCCGGAATTGCGCCCGGCGCGGTGCATGAGTGGTATCTGGCCGTTTACGCCGATGCCTATGAATGGGTCGAGGCACCCAATGTCATCGGGATGAGCCAGTTCGCCGATGGCGGAATTGTCGGGTCCAAACCCTATGTCTCGTCCGGGGCTTATATCGACCGGATGTCTGATTATTGCAAATCCTGCGCCTATAAGGTCAAGGACAAGACCGGGCCCGACGCCTGCCCGTTCAACCTGCTCTATTGGGATTTCCTGATCCGCCACCGCGAGCGGTTTTCCCGCAACGCCCGGATGGGCAATATGTACCGCACGTGGGACCGCATGGATGAGACGCGCAAAGAAACGGTGCTAAGCGATGCGCGCGCGTGGCTGGAACGGCTGGACAAGGGCGAGATGGTCTAGCACACCCTGCAGCCTCTGGCCTGCTCTCATCCCATCGCACCCGTTTGAGGAGAGTGCACAACAAAAGCGGGATGCCACAGGGCGAAAATGCACTGCAGAAGATTAACGATTGATAAATAGCATTTGGGGAAGTTTGCCCGGTCCTCTATCAAGAACGATGTGGCATCTCTTATTTTTGCGCCCACCGCCCCTTTAAGGACCCCATAAATGACCAAACAATTCAAAACCCTGGCCCTGGCCGCTTGCCTTTCCGTGGCGGGCTTTTCCGCCAGCATGGCCGATGGAATTGACCCCATCTTTGACACCAACGGCCAACTGATCGACGACATTGAAATCATGGGCGACGTGACGATGCCGGATGGCCGTCAATATGCTG
This sequence comes from uncultured Rhodobacter sp., assembly GCA_937901435.1. The sequence continues at coordinate 2,898 of CALGTJ010000100.1, forward strand.
TTCTAGAGATGAAATCCGAATTCATGCGCTTTTACGTCGATCCGGATGCGATCTATGTGATGATGGAGGCCGACAATCCGATCCTCGTCAATCAGACCGCCTTTGATGGCTTTTGGATCAGCACAGAGACGATTGATAACGCGCCTTGGCCTGCCTGTGCCAGCCCACTGATGGATGAAAATGGCATGTCCCACGAGGCGCATGGCAAACTGATATGGACCAATACAGGTATTGCCGAGAATGGCTACGAGCTTTCGTTCTATATTGATTTGGGAACATGCGAGGATACGCCGACCCCATGGGGCCTGTCCCGCGCGGCGCTTTCGCTGGATGGACATACCCCCGGCGCCAGCGGAGGCTCGACTGCGAAGCCATCCTATACCCTGACAGAGGCCGGCGGCACCGTGTTTAATGTCACGATTACGCCCGAAGACGGCACATCTCTGGACTCGGTAAACTCCATGCGGATAGAGATCAAATCAAGCGATGGCACCACCGAAGTCTTCAACGATTACGAGAGATTGGCGATCTACGCCGATTGCTCTGCCTATAGCCCGTTGCGCGGTTGGGGAAAATGGTCTTGGGCCAATGGCGGCTTTGAGATTGGATTTGAAACAGACGGCTTTGCCTTTCCGCGCATGGATGCCCCGATCGAAAATGGCGGTGCGTGCAGGATGTAGGGCACGCCCGACCTAACCTGACCCGACACGACCGATCCCAACACGACCAGGCGTGTTCATCACTGGGCCAAGCGCAGAAATTCGTTCGCTTGGCCCTTTTTTCAATCTCATCTTGACTCGCAACCAGAAATGCCTGATATTTCTGTCATGACAGAAATTACCGATATCCAGCCCGCCTCTGCAAAGCAACAATTCATCTTGTATTGGGGCGATATGGGCAGCCAATGGGGCGTCAACCGCTCTGTCGCGCAGATCCATGCGTTGCTGTACCTCAGCGTTTCACCAATGAATGCAGAGGATATTTCTGGCGAATTGGGCATCGCGCGCTCGAATGTGTCCAATTCTCTCAAGGAGCTGGTGGGCTGGCGTCTGATCAAACGGGTGCCTGTCGCCGGGGATCGCCGCGAACATTTTGTGGCAGAGGCGGACGTCTGGGAAATGGCGACCCGCATCGCGCAGGGCCGCAAGGAACGAGAGATCGACCCGGCGATCGCCGCGATCTCTGAATGCCTTGAGACGGCCGAACAAGAGCCCGGCCTTGACCCGCGCGTTCTGGCCCGCATGACCGAGATGCAAGAGTTTCTGACCACCGTGGATCACTGGTACGAACAGATGCTGAAAGTGCCCAAGTCCAAGCTGATGCTGCTGATGAAGATGGGCGACAAGGTGCTGTCGCTGCTCAAACTCACTGGCAAAAAGACGGAATAGGCCTGCATTTTTTTATCACTTATTTCTCTTTATACAGAAACAAACGACACCAAAGAACCGGAGCGATATTATGCAAGTCTCCCCCATCCCAATCCCAGAGGCCATCTGCAACGATAGCCGTTTTAGTTCTCTATTGGGCGCCGCGGCGTGGAATGCCCTGCCCGCCACCCTGCGCCGCCGCTTTCGCAAACGTCTGCAGGGCGGGGCCAGCGTGGCCTATCAAGGCAAAGTGGTAAAGATGAAGTTAAGCCTCGCCGGGCGCATCCTTGCCCATGCCGCCCGTTTGATCGGCGCGCGCCTCCCCTATGATATGTCCTCGCAAGGCCAGCCCGCCGTCGTGGTTGTCACCGAAGATATTGCCAGCAACGGCCAGTTCTGGATCCGGCAATATAACCGCAAAAGCGGCTTTCCACAGGTGATCCACAGTTCTAAACGCTTTGCCGGGCCGACCGGGCTAGAGGAATACATCGGCTATGGCATCGGTATGGCT
>CALGTJ010000101.1 GCA_937901435.1 uncultured Rhodobacter sp.
GCGCCCAAAACCCGCAACGCTGGTCAGGAAAAACCCGAAACTGGCAACCCGCAGGACCTGTCTGGTTGAACCCAGAAAACGAAATTAGCGCCCCTGAAATCAGAGACGCCGCATGAAATCGGCGGACAACTTGTTTGACAAACACCGCACTCACCCCTCAAATCATTAACAGAATATTCTGCTTGAACAGCTGTAACAATTAAACTCAATATAATTGAGCATGAAACGTAAGGTGAGAGAGACATAAAGACAGATGATGGATGAGGACATGAGTAAAGGTGCAACAACAGAATCTCGCATTACCCAGCTGGCACGGAATCCTTATTCACTGGGAATAGTAGTGCGCTACCTCTCACGCATAGAGCCGTTTTCGAAATTTGAATTTGGCCCGTCTGTTTCTTCCCTTATGCACCAGATCAACGATGGGACTCATCTTATTGTCGAAACAAATGATAAGCTGACCGGATACGTTGGTTGGGTGCGCACATCGATCGATATTGCCGAAGGCTGGATGGATAACACCGGCCCGCTGAACAAGGTTGTCGGCGGAGAAGCGATTGTAGTGACAATATTTCATGCTGAAGATAGCACGATGATCATGCGCATGATCCGCGCGGCAAAACAGCTCGAGCCAGACACACCAGTATACTGGAAACGTTTTTTCGATGGCGCACGCTCCCCCAAGCCACGGTCGGTTAAGCTGAATCGGGATCGTCAGGCGTCACACAGCTCTCGATGAACGATGCAATATGCGCTAGATGATGTGGCCGTGATAGAGATGGCGGGTGCGCCTCATGTTCACAAATATACGTAGTCAGATCCGAGAGCGCGGCGCGGGCGGCGGCCTGGGCTGGCGCCTGAACCAAGTGGCTATCTGAACCAAGAACAGCCAGTGTTTTGATCCCCGTTTTACCCAGTGACTTTGACAAATTAAAGGGCGCTCGTCGCCCATTCATATTCGCAAGTGCAGGGTCGTAACGCATACGATATTGACCTTCGGATTTCATGATGGAGGCCGCGACCAATTCATCAAGCTGATCTGGCGGCAAATGAAGCAAATTCCGCGTTAACCCGAAATAGATACGGGCGCTCTGCAATGAACGAAACGACATCGACGCCTCGTCACGAAGAAAGTCTTCATAAGGATAGAATGATTCACTCCCCGACACGAGCGGAGCGTCGACTAAAACGAGACCAACAACTTTTGCCCGGATATAAGGAGTGAGGGCGCCGATTAAGGCGCCGCCCCAAGACGTTCCCACCAAAATCAGCTGCGCCGTCGCAAGTGCGATGGCTTCGGCCAGAACAAGTTGCAGCAACCGGTTCGTATAGCGGGCACCGTCCCCTAGAAAAGCACTGTTTCCACGGCCTGGCATATCGACAGCAAGCGTCGTGATACCACGGCTCTTGAGCTCTGCTGCCAAAAAACAAAAATCCTGCGCATTTCCTGTAAAACTATGCAAACAGAACGCTGTCGCCACTGGGGCTTCAACAGTCCATTGATGCACAGCGACGTCGATAACATAGTCACCGCTAAGAATTTTAAGCCAATGGGTCGTGTCTGGGCGTAAATCAACGGTCATCAAGTGCCTTTCAAATCGGCGAGTAACATGGAGCCGGGTCGGCACGCATCTCGTAGCTCCATCCTATCCATCTCGGACAAATGAGTAACAGCGTCACGAGGAGGCGCAATCAATTGCTCAGATTTTTCAATCCATTCCGGCCACGGGGAAACCCCTAACTGCGCAGACAACAAGCGCAGGAAACGTTCCGGCTCTGTACATAGCTCCTTGAAATCAAACCAAGGTAGGGTCTGCGAAAGCAACGGTACACCAAGTCGAATGGCGTTCGACCAGAGTTCTCCATAGACACGCAAAGGCAGCTCTAGACGCTCGAAATGTGCCGCAGTAATGTTTTCGGGCAAGTTGTCGATCAATTGCTGATCAAGCTGTGCAATGCCCGTCCGTTCGCGACTGTAGTAAGGGTCATAGCCAAGCTGCGACTGCATAACCATTCTCAACACAAAGTGTTTAAAGAAGCTGTGGTTACGCATTGAAAGGGCTGTTTCGGTTCCATCGCGCAAATGTACGATGGGTCGGGCGTGGGGTAGCAAGTCTCTAACACGCGCGTGAAAGGCGAGAGTTCCGCCGGACCTCTCTACTATGACTTTACCAGCACAACTGAGTTGCAGTGCTTGAAAAACAGCATTCAAGTGCTGCCCAGCGGTCTTACCATCCTGCAGTCGAACATGATCCAAAATGTCACAAAACAGAGCATCTGGATCATTGGTCAGGCGCGGCAACATTGAATAAAGCGGGAAGGGTACAGGATCATTTTCAGTATAACGCATACCGTTTCGACTGAAGGGGTATCGGGTCTCCGGCAGTTTTATCCCAATGCGCACCAAAATGGCGCGTGACGGATTGGCAGAATGTAAGATGTGGCAAAAATCCGTGGCACTTATCTTTTGATCGCGGTGCTGCAAACCTGCAGCCAACAAACCAATTATGAACTCTGAAATGCTTAGGACGTCTGGGTGAAGGTCAAGGATATCACTCAACAGCGTTGAGCCGGATCTACCGGTTCCAAATATGACAAAAAATGGCAGATGCGGCGCTGTTCGTCCCAAGGCTAAATCGCCTCAATTCTAACACCGCCTAAGGATGCTGGTCGCATCGCCAAAGCATATTCATATCCGACGTCAGCTTCATCTGTGAAGATCTGCCACTTGCGCAAGATGGCTGACATGGCCGTTAGCATTTCCATTTCCGCGAGTCGTTTGCCGCCGCAAACGCGCGGACCGGACAGAAAGGGACGAAATGCCTTTGGCGCAGATTTGGAGTCTATAAATTCACTTCTGGTTGCATGAAACTGATTGGGGTCTGACCATGCATCGGGATGTTTATGAAGTCCGACAATCGATAGAACGATCTGTTGACCTTTCTTGAATTTGCGGCCGTGCCCCTCATAATCTGCAGTTAACTCACGCACAACAAATGGTATCGGAGGTAGACAGCGCATCACTTCGGACATGAAGCTTCGAATGACAGGCATATCGTCAGTGCCTGATTGGGCCTCTTCGCGCATATGTTCTTGCAGCGCCTGATTCTGGCCGACCAGCCGAAGCGCCCAACACAGAGTTGCGACAGTTGTCTCTGTGCCTGCAAAGGCATTCTGCATCAAGTCGGTGACGGCCGGGTGCCATTCATCCAGCTGGCTGCCAGAAATAGCCTGCTGAATGAAGTCCCGGCTAAGAGTATCCGCCATGAAGATGTCGCTGAATTGTGTGTCGAGCCAATTTGCGCGTTGAGCTAAGACATCGGGTTCTTTGACGCCACTCCAGGAGAAGTGTTGAAGCAATTTGGCATGTGTTCTGACTTGCGGGAAAAGACCGATGATTGCGTCAATACTGGGAGATATTCCAAGTGCTTGCATAAAGACGCGCAAGGCGGCCTTCCCCAGCAGAACTTCAATGTCATTGACGTTTTCTGGATCGAAAGCATCAACAGCGGTTTGATAATGCTTTGCAACCAAAGGGCGTTCGCTTGGTCTGCTGGCACTATTATAAGCAGGCTGGGTTCGGTTTCTGAATGTCTCCCAGCGTGCGCCATTCAGGTTGAACCGGCTGTCTCCCAATGCGGCAACCAAGGCAAAGTTCTTCTGAAACAGATCTGGATTGCGCATCATAAATTCAGCAAGTTCCGGCTCTTCCACAAGTGCGAGATTGCCAAGGTTGGGCGACCTACTTTTAACCGGAACGACCGTACGTTTCAGCAATTCCAAGATGATCAGGTTGAGCGTCTTTCGTGCGTCGGACTCAATGCTCGGTTCATCAAATGGTTGCAATGCTGTCGGGTTATTAGTGGCCAGTACCATTCCAGAACTCTTTCAAAAAGCTATTCACCGCTTGCGAACTTGTCAGATGCGGAAAGTGACTTTGACCATCCACCAGCAGTGATTGAACGGAACCATCGACGTGCACTACAGATCGCTCGTGCGCCCACGCGCCAAGAAGGCGATCGTCAAAACTATTAATCAAAGCAAACGGAATGTCTTGGGTTTTGGGTGCATTCGCTGCTGATATACTGCGGGACGCTAGTATTTCTGTATAGAGGGGGGCGAGCCTGACAATATCGGTGTCTTTAAGCGTCTCAATCAACCCTGTAGCCGCGTCAGCCTCGGTTTCCTGAATTCGCCGGCTGATATTTTCGGGGGCATTTTGAATAATGTCGTCAATATACTCAGACCGCGACGCGTAGTCGGCCGATGCGGTAAATTCGGCGTAAGCAAGCGGATGCGGACAAGATAAAATACTGAGGCTTGCAATGCGGTCTTTTAGATTGCTTTGCGCCAGCCACCACAAGACTAACCCACCTAAATCATGCCCAACCAGATGAACGGGCTCTTGGGCATTTTCATCAATCAGAATACGGCAATACTCGAGAACCATTTGCAGGTTCAAAGGGAGTGCCGGCACAGCGCTGAGCCAAGGCATTGGAATTGACTGAATATCACGTTCACTTCCGGCGCTGGATGCAAGCTCATCCCAATCGCTAGGACGGCCCGGGAAACCATGCAAGCAGATTACCCGAGCCTTTTTCTTTGGGCTTTGCTGACCCAATGTCAGCGCACTCCTAGAACTTGATGTCCATACCAATATAAACAGAATTCAAGTCATCCCGCACGGTAAGCGTCTCTTGGTCGTCCGAGAAGAAAAACGCTTCATCAGCACGTTCCATGATAGCAACGTCGCGCCTTAAACCGAACCGGAATGACGTCGCGTCGGACGCGGCATATTTGAGGCCGACATAGAGACCAGCAGTTGTGAGTTCGCCATCTTTGGTGTCTTTCGCTGATCCACCAAAAGAATCTTCGCCGTTATAAGCAGAAATGCCCTTGCTGTGTGTGTATTGACCAGAGAGCAAGCTTACGTCTGCACCGCCAACAATCGAAAGGCGGCCATCTGGACTAATCGGCGCGGTTTCAGCATCGATAGATAGACGTGGGCCGATACCTTGGAAAGACGTTTCTGTTTCGCCTTCGAAACTGTCAAACGGACCATCAGTGAAGCCTTTGTCTGCGGAAGATGTTGCATTGGCATATGCAAGACCGAGACCAAGACGCGTGTTGACGGGACCAAGTGCGACAGACCGACCGATCGTCAGACCTGCATCCGTCCGACTGTTATCATTGGATGCGCTCCCAAAACCAACTTCGCCCACTTCGCTCAGAACGTTGCTGGAATACTCGGTCCGCGACACTGATAGCTTCCAGTCCCATGTGTCGTTGATTGCTCCGCTTGCGCCAACAGATCCAACGAAAGCGCTGTCACTGTCAAACTCATCAAAGTCGTTAGCATCCAGTTTTTCTTTATAAAATTCATTTGTGTAGTTACCGGTGCCCATAGCACCATCGACGCTAAACGTAACGCCGGCATCAGCCTGCTGCGCGCTTGCTGCCACAGGCATGAAGGCTGCTCCCAGCACGCCAAGCGCCGCCTTTGAAGGATTTATCAGTAGGTTCTTTTTCATATTGGTTACCTCGAAGAAATACTTTTCTGTTGTTGGCATTATGTAAACCACGATCATCACGTCTAGTAAAGTAGCTTCTATGCTTGAGAGATTGTACGCTCACCCCCATGCCACCCAGATACGTACTGACCGATCTAGTGTTAATGGCCCCTGAGTATTTGAATCGAACTACGAACCTCCCCCTGTGTCAGGGAAGTTGTCCGCTGCTCTATTTTTCTCTAATTTTCAGGTGGGCGGGATAGGACAATGATATCCGACATTCCCCAAGTGGCCTGCCGTCCGATGTCAAAGTTGCCTGAATCTGCCCT
>CALGTJ010000102.1 GCA_937901435.1 uncultured Rhodobacter sp.
CAGCGTGTGCAGCATGAACCCATCGCCACCAAGAGCCACGATCACATCCGCCTCAGCCTCTGGCACAGAGCCAAACGCCCGCGTCAGATCGGCCAAAGCCGCCTGTGCCACAGGCACAGAACTGGCAACAAAAGCGATCTTGCGGGCATTTATCATACAGGGTCCTCCGGCGCACAGAATGACGCTCTGCCGCCGAAAGGCAAGCCGCGACATTATTGGCTGGGGAAAGGGGTTTTGCCGCAACAGAGATTCCTGTAAACACGTTCTATTCAGCCCATGCGGAGAGACTGCCATGAATGCGCCCCATCGTGACGACAAGTTTTTTACCGAAGACCTAAGCACCCGCGACGCAGAATTGTTCGGCGCGATCACAAATGAGCTCGGACGCCAGCGCGACGAGATTGAATTGATCGCCTCAGAGAATATCGTGTCCGCCGCTGTGATGCAGGCCCAAGGTTCTGTAATGACCAACAAATACGCCGAGGGCTATCCCGGACGGCGCTATTACGGCGGTTGCCAATACGTTGATGTTGCAGAGAACCTTGCGATCGAGCGCGCAAAACAGCTGTTCGGCTGTGAGTTCGCCAACGTCCAGCCCAACTCTGGCAGCCAAGCCAACCAAGGCGTGTTTCAGGCGCTCTTGCAACCCGGTGACACGATTTTGGGCATGTCGCTGGACGCCGGGGGGCACCTGACCCACGGTGCCAAGCCCAACCAGTCCGGCAAGTGGTTCAATGCGGTCCAGTACGGCGTGCGCGAAGACGATCTGCTGCCCGACTATGACCAGATCGAAGCGCTCGCGCTGGAACATCAGCCCAAAATGATCATCGCTGGTGGCTCTGCCATCCCACGCAAGCTTGATTTTGCCCGCTTCCGTGCGATTGCCGACAAGGTTGGCGCATGGTTCCTGGTGGATATGGCGCATTTCGCGGGTCTTGTGGCCACGGGTTTGTACCCCTCGCCCTTCCCCCATGCCCATGCGGCCACCACCACGACCCACAAAACCCTGCGCGGGCCCCGTGGCGGCATGATCCTGACCAATGACGAGGCGATTGCCAAGAAATGCAACTCTGCCATCTTCCCCGGCATTCAGGGCGGCCCGCTGATGCATGTGATTGCGGCCAAAGCCGTGGCCTTTGGCGAGGCGCTGCGCCCCGATTTCAAGCTGTACCAACAACAGGTGATCGAAAATGCTCAGGCGCTGGCAGATCAGTTGATGAAAGGCGGTCTGGGCACAGTCACGGGCGGCACCGACACCCACCTGATGCTGGTCGACCTGCGCCCCAAAGGGGTCAAAGGCAACGCCACTGAAAAAGCATTGGGTCGCGCGCATATCACCTGCAACAAGAACGGTATCCCGTTTGACACGGAAAAGCCGATGATCACCAGTGGCATCCGCCTTGGCAGCCCGGCAGGCACCACGCGCGGCTTTGGTGTGCCAGAGTTCCGCCAGATCGGCGACTGGATTGTCGAAGTGGTCGAAGGCCTTGCCGCAAACGGCGAAGACGGCAATGAGCCGGTCGAGGCAAAGGTGCGCGGTGAAGTGCTGGAGCTTTGCGCACGCTTCCCGATTTATCCGAACCTCTAAGCCCTCAATGGGCCTGCAAACAACGCCATCCCGCGCCACAGACACGCGCGGGATGGAACTGGCCGTACAGGCAAAACTACGCGCGATTTTGCCGTTTTGGCTATCAGAACCTCTTCTGATCATTGGAAAACTTCTATGGGCCAGCCTGTTCGCGGTGCTGATCCTGCTGGGTATTATCCTGTCCAAAGCGATCTGGTCTGACGCTGTTCCCTTTTGGCGCTATGACGCGCTGGTGATCTACGCGGTCAGTCTGCAAATCCTGTTCCTGCTGTTCAAACTGGAAACATGGGACGAGGCAAAGGTCATCATCCTGTTTCACCTCAGCGGCACGGTGATGGAATTCTTCAAGGTCAATGCAGGATCCTGGGCCTACCCGGAACCGGGCGTGCTAAAGCTGTTCAGCGTGCCCCTGTTCACCGGTTTCATGTATGCCTCTGTCGGGTCGTTCATCGCCCGCGCTATCCGCCTGTTTGACATGCGCTTTACGCCTTATCCGCCGCTCTGGATGACCTTTGTGCTGGCAGGCGCGATCTACATCAACTTTTTCGCCCATCACTTTGTCACCGATATCCGGCTGGGGCTGTTTGCCGCCACGGTTATTCTATTCTACCGCACCAAGATTCGCATCCGCATCGGCGCGCAAGACTATTGGCTGCCTATGGTGCTGGCCGGGATTTTCGTCGGCTTTTGCCTCTGGATCGCAGAGAATATCGGCACGCGCACAGGCACATGGGCCTATCCCGGACAGGCGTGGTACCAGTGGGTCGCGTGGTCGAAAATGGGGTCTTGGTATCTGCTGATCTTCGTCAGTTTCGTCACGGTCACACTGGTGTTCCGTGACGAACTTGACACGCCGGACAAGCGATCGACGCGCTGATTACAAGTGTCCCGACCATGCCATATAGGCAATGAACGCCACCGCAATCAACAGCATGTTCAAAGAGTTGACCGCCAGGAATGCAAGGATCGCATCCTTGCGTCGCTCTGCCGGATCCACCGATTTAAGGTATTTTTCGCACCGTTTCGCCGCGTGACTGATCACAACCGGATCCGTTTGCATCATCAGCTTGGGATGACCCAGCATCCGCTCTGCCTGCACCAGACGTTCGGCCTCTCTGCGCACCCATTTGGGCAACCGTCTCCCTGCCCGGTTCAACTTGGCCTCAAGCCCGCTGCCCCGCACACCAAGACGCTCTTCCATCATGGTCGCAATCCGGTCCGACTGAACCGACAACTCTTCTTTCAACATCATGCTATCCCCCCGGTCAGCCCCTCGACTGTAGCCACGTCAAATCCCTCTGGCCAGCCCCGATTTGCCCGGATATGTCTGCTTGCATGCTCAATACGATTGTAAATGGCTCGCCCACCGACCACCCGCCCCTGCTGATCGCCCATGGCCTGTTCGGTTCTGCGCGAAACTGGGGCGTCATCGCCAAACGCCTGTCCGAGCAGCGCCAAGTGATCAGCGTCGACATGCGCAATCATGGCGACAGCCCCCGGTTTGACAGCCACCAATACGCCGATATGGCCGGCGATCTGGCAGAAGTCATTGCGGCCCATGGCGGGCGCGCCGATGTGCTGGGGCATTCCATGGGGGGCAAGGCTGCGATGGCGCTCGCCCTGACGCAACCCGACCTGATCCACCGCCTGATCATCGCAGATATCGCACCCGTCGCCTATACCCACACGCAATCGCATCTGATCCATGCGATGCGCGGCGTGGACCTGACCAAGGTAGAGAAACGCTCTGACGCCGACGCCGCCCTTGCACAGGTCGAACCCAACGCAGGCGTGCGTGCCTTCCTGTTGCAATCCCTTGATGTTAAGGCCAAAACATGGCGCCTCAATCTGGACGCCCTAGAGGCAGCAATGCCCGACACCGTCGGCTGGCAGGACATCGACGCGCAGGCGCAAATGCCAACGCTCTTCCTCTCTGGCGCCGATAGCCATTACGTGCTGACGGAACATCGCACCACAATCAAACGCCTCTTCCCCAACGCCCGCTTTGCCAAGATCCCCGGCGCGGGCCACTGGCTGCATGCCGAAAAACCGCGCGAGTTTGAGGCCGCCGTGACCGCCTACCTGACCGCCTGACACCCCCTTGCCTGTCCCATACGGCCTGTGATTACATGCGCTCTGGATTTCTGGGGGAACCAGTAGAATGCGCGTGTTCAGCGTCCGTGTTGCTATGTGTTGGGGCGGGATCTGCGCCGCGCAGGACCATATCCCATGGAAAACGCTGGCAAATTGGCAGATCTCTGTGGACACTACGATCCAGAACGGCTGCTACGCCGTCACCGGATGGGACAGCGGCACCGCCCTGCGCATCGGTCTGAACCCGGCAAAAGACAGCTTTTACCTGCTAGTCGGCAACAAGACCTGGACCCAATTCGCCCCCAACACGCCCTATGACATCCGCATCAAATTCGACAGCAAAGCGGCCTGGGACATCACCGCGACGCGGCTGAAAGTCTACGCCAATGACGCGACCTACCTGCATGCCGAGGGCAGCAGCTATGCCTTCCTCGAGGAATTCATGGTCCAGCGCGAGATGAAAATCACCCACAACAACGCCCCCCTCGACCGCCTCCCCCTGCGCGGCTCTGCCCGGGCCCTACAAGAGGTCATCGCCTGCCAGAAAGAGGTGGACGCCAAGGGCGTGCCGACGCCCGAGCCCCTCGCGCGGGCTGAGGGGAGGAGCGATGTGGTCTCGGCGGGGGAAGGTGAGGCTATGGCGTTGAACCACGACTAGCTTTTGTTAGCCCGGATTATTCATCGAGGCGAGTGTGTGTGATGGCGGCGGTAGCGTAAGTA
>CALGTJ010000103.1 GCA_937901435.1 uncultured Rhodobacter sp.
ACTGACGGCCTCTCCGAAAGAGGTTGCTGAAGCCTTCATGGCAGTTGAGAACTCGATGTCAGCCCAAGAGATTTCGCAGGCCGTCGATGAATGGCATCTCGTTTGATCGCGCGGAATGCAAAATGATCGCTTCCACTTTGGGCTTATTGCGGCCTAATGCCTATGCAGCACGTCCGTTGGCATGGGCGTTACGGAACCGGCCATGCAAGGGTTTGGACAACGCTCGATCATTCGCCAAGCTGAAGCAGAGTGTCATGCGGCAAGCAACCAATTGGGGCAGCGCGCCTAAACCAGACAGAGCAGAAATCAGTTAAAGTCGAATTGCATATAGTCAAAATAGTCGGTTAGCTCGATAGGGTCAGAGCATTCCGGGTATCGTTCGATAAACCTAAAACCGAGGCTTTCATATATGCGGAGCATATCTTGATTGCCTGTTACAGCATTGACCAGAAGGGTGCGCCAACCCATCTCCCGCGCGGCCTGCATTCTTGCGTCCACCAAAGCCCGACCAAGGCGGTTTCCACTTGCTTCCGGGCGGACAAAAAGACGCTTTAGCTCTCCTGCATCTGGGCGGGCTTGTTGCAGCGTGCCACACCCCACAAGGCGGTTTTGTTCGTCATATGCCAAAACCAAGCGGTCGGTTGGTGGCAAGAACGTCTCACTGTTTGCCACAACGCTTGATGCCATATCCTTTGGTTCTCTTTTTGCACATCCGCCTGCCAAAGTGAGTTAATGAAAGACCACGGCATAATACTCGGTCAGAAGCTCCTCCAATGCGGGTTTGTCATCTAGTTCAGTAACTGAACCTATCCGATATTCCATACCGACCTCTTTTGATGTTCAGTAAAGAGGGGCAACTTACACCGCTGTCCCGCGCCAACATAGAAAACTCTGCAAGGGCATCACCCAACGACACAGCCTTGAAAGCAGTGTTGTTGCTTGTGACAACGATGGCAGCTTTTCCGCATCTTTCCAGTTCGCACATCTTGCAGCCAACCATCGCATCACATTTGAAGCACCATAGGCAAGGGAACCAGCGTTGCTGCGCTGCTGTTCTGACCGCCTGCTTCTGGTGCTGCATGACCGCAAAACCCAGCGAACGATTGTGAGCCGGCGCGCCAGCAAAACCGTAGCTGAAACCATCACGGCGATCACTGATCTCTTGATCCGGCTGGACCCAAGCATGCGCCGCTCGATGGCGTGTGACATTGGAGGCGAATTCGCAAAACACGCAACACTCAAGGAGGCCCTGAACATGGCCACCTCCTTATGCGATGCCTGTGCTTCGTGGCAAAAGGGCGGGGTCAGGGACGCAAACGGCCGTACATAACGATGGCTTTCACGCCAAGCTGGCGGCGACGAACGTAGCGACCACTTGCCAGTGTGCTCGAACCAATGGCGCACACGGCTCGTCCTCCGGGACGTTGCAATGACAATCAACCTGACACCCCGAAAATGCCTCGACTTCTGATCGCTCACAGAGGCATTCCTAACGAGCTTTGAAAAACGCGCGCAATACGGTTCAACACAAGCGTTTCACCCCAGGCTTGCATCCACCCATTCTTCGCCTGCCCCGACTGCCCCGCAATGGCTGGCCTTTCTCGACGATGTGACGGCGCGACGGGGGCGCGAGGCGGCCTTGATGTTGATCAACGCGGTGGATCCGGGTGCAATCGCACCTGAGCGAAAATACAAACCGAGCCTAATGACCAGTGCGGACAATATCGGCGTCGTCCCGGCCATTGCCAAACTGGCCAAAGCTGCCACGAAACCCGGTTTCATGTTCCTGAAAACGATTGGGTCTGGCATCATAGCTTTGGCGGTTGGGCCAGATCTTTTTCAGAGAGATGGGTCACCGTCTCGCCCGACCCCGCAAAGGTCCGCGTCACGACACCGGCGGCATAAATGAACAGCATTTCAACGGGTTCATCGCCGACATTGTGAAAGCAATGCACGACGCCCTCGGGGATAAAGGCGACCTCCATCGGGCCAATCGGATGGCGCGTGCCGTTGAATTCGGCCTCGGCGTGACCGGCAAGAATCACGATCTGTTCGTCACAATTATGCGAATGCAGCGCAACACTGCGTCCGACGGGCAGCGAGGTTGTCCCGGTCGTCACCCCCGCCCCACAGCGTTCTTCGCTGCAAAAAAGACGGGTGCGCACGCCATTGCCTCGGTCGAAATCGCCGATTGTGGCCTTGGTGAAGACACGCGGGGAAATGGGGCTGGTCATAGCTGTCTCCTGTCGTCAGATGCGGGGAAATCGGTGGCGGGGTTCATACGGCCCCAAGGTCTGTAAGCTTTGCCAAGTCTGCCTGAAAAGCTGGCAGGCGAACAGGGCCAAACACGGGCAAAGCTGCGTCTGTCGCCCAAGACAGGATGTCGGGCGGAAAGATGTCATCCAGCGGGGCGTCCCGTCGCAAAGGCGCGCTGTGAAATCGCACCGGAACGGGGGCACGTGCCGAAAGTTCGTCACGCGCTCTGTTTTGACGCGGAGTATACTGACCCGCATCGCCAAAGCTGACGAGGGTCAACATGCGCCCGTTCCAGAACGCCAGATCCGCCTCTGCGTGACTGCCCCCGGCCGTCTCTGCCTCTAACGCAATCTTTGGCGCAGGCATGGGCAAAAGTGCGGCAAAAAACCGGTCTGCGTCGTGGAACAGAGGAAAGGGCGGCTCGACTGGCACTGGAAACCGGCCCTCCAGATCCGCAAGATATCGCTGGGTTGCGCGCTGCGCGGCGGCGGAAAACCCGCTGGTCAGCGCAGCAAGCCCATCCCGGCACAGATCCCGCAGCAGCGCACGGGTCTGGATGGCCATGACAAGTTCTGGCGGCGGCGTCAGCCAGCCGGGCGAATTCAGGCATATCGCGGGCGCCCCCGGCACGATCACCGCGTGACCAGAGCGCAACGCGACAGTGTCCCCACCGGGCTGGCGGCGCTTTCCAAAGGCGATCTGGACGGAACCCCCTATCACTGGCTTACACGTCACTGGCTTACACGTCACTGGCTCACACGTCGGCCTCCAGAATATACAGCCCCCCTGCCCAGCGATCGACCGAATAGACAATGGCGCGCTCATCGACGTAAATGTCATTCATCTGCGCGGTCGAAACGCGTGATCCTTCGGGCGCGGGTGGCACGTAATACGCAATGGTTTCGGGCCGATAGGGATCGGAAATGTCATAGATCCGCACGCCTGCATTGAAGAAACAACCAAAGATCATCTCTTCGCTGCGCAGCGACGGGCCGGGCCGATTTTCGTGGATATTATGAGAGCCAAACCGCCCACCCTTATGGCCATATTCCTCTACCGAAGGCAGCGGAAAAGTCGAGATCGGCACAAGGTTGTCCTCTTTGCGCGCGTCCACCATCCACGTCAGCTTTGGCCAGTCGGCCGCGTCGTCCTGCACGCATTCATCTGTGACAACCAGCAAATCCCGGCTGAGCAACGGCATCACGGTATGGGTAAAACCGGGATAGGGCGGATGCGGGTTCCACGATCCAACGACCTTCATATCCGACATATCCGAGATATCGAGGATCCACGCACCGCCGTCGATATAGCCAAGGTAGGCGCGGTCGGGGCGCTCTGGATAGACATTGGCGTTGTGCAGGCGGAACGCGTCAGGCCCGCGCAGGCTGTCCAGCGGCATGGGGCGCACGCGCTCTGGTGCGGGCTCGCTGTCGCCCTTGCGGGTGCCGGGCATCCACCAACGCCCCGCCTCGACCGGCTTGGACGGGTTGCGCACATCGACAATCCGGTAAATCTGGTCATCGCGGGGGTGACGCGGCTCGAACCCATCTGCCCCACCTGCGCAATGCACGAACTCTCCATCCGCGAACCAACAACAATGCACCCCACGCGAATGGGGGCCGGACATGTCAAAGAAAGAGATGGATTTCGGGTTTTCCGGGTCGGAAATGTCAAACATCTCGATCCCGGCAGGTTTATCACCAGGAACCGAGACCTGATAACAGACCACCATCAGATCGCCTGTGACATCAAGAGAGTTGGACCGCATCCGCGGATGCGGCAGATCCGTCTGGCAAATGATGCGCGGGTCTTTGGGGTCTGTGACATCCACCCCCGTAAAATTCTTGGGCGGGCCTTCATGGGCCAGCCACATGATGCGACGCCCGTCCTTGGCGATCTGCATCGCCATCCCCTCTCCCACGCCTCCAAAACCGTTCAGCCGACTATTCGACAAAAGCTTCATATTCTTGCTTAGCGCATCTGCCACGGCTCTCTCCTGAGGTAATCTTTTTTGATCATTTTGATAAAAAAATATATTTTTCATTGACTGTCAAGTGAACCCTTGCTCTTATTCCAACATCCTTTTGACCGTGGCGCGATGTGCTGCGGGAAATTGGCGACAAAGAAAAAGACATAGTCAAATAGACAGGGAGGACTTCTGAAAATGAGATTATTCAAATCCGCGATGGTCGGTGTTGCGTTGCTATCAAGCACCGTTGCAGCGCAGGCTGAATGGCCAGAGCAGCCCATCGAATTGGTCTGCGCCACATCTGCGGGCTCGGGCGCTGCGAACTGGTGCCTGTTGATGGCCGAACTGGCTGGCAAGGAACTGGGGCAGTCGATCGACGTCCTGTTCAAGCCTGCAGGGGCCGGAAACGAAGGCGCGCAATATGTCAGCGACAGACCCGCTGACGGCTACACTTGGCTGCAACGCAACAGCAGCTATGGCGGCTATATGAACCTGCCAACCTTCCGGCCTGACCCGATGGATTATGAGGTTCCAGTCGAGGTGGAAAAATTCCTGTACGTGGTCGCGGTGAACGGAGATTCGCCCTACCAGACATGGGAAGATCTGGCCGCTGCGATGAAGGCGTCGCCAGAGCCCATTCCGGTCGCCGCAAACAAACCCGGTTCGGCCCACCATCTGCATCTGGTCAAACTGTTCGAGGCCGCAGGTCTGCCGTGGCAATACGTGCCTTATAACGGCGCCGGTGGTGCGATGCGCGACACGCTGGGTGGTCATATCGACGTCGCAATCGGCCCCCCCGGTATCTGGGCCCCTCACGTCGAAAGCGGTGCGGCCCGGATGCTGATGCTCATCAACGAAGAGCATGTGGATCGCCCCGGTCTGGCTGGTCTGCCAATTCCGTCTGACTTTGGGATGGAATACGACATGATCCATCAGGTACAGGGTGTTTTCACCAAGAAAGGCACCCCGGCAGAGGTCAACGACCGGATCGCCGAGGCCTTTTTGGCGGTGACCGAGACCGATGAGTACAAAGACTACATCGAGAAAAACGTACACGTCGTTCCGACGTTCAGTTCTGATCTGGACGCCAATACCGGCCGGTTCAGAGGCCTGATCGGCACAATGAAAACCGCGTTGACAGAAGCTGGCCTGATCGAATGATCCGACCATGACGCGTGGCGCGGTGCCTTTTGGTGCCGCGCCGTTTTTTATCTTTCGGAGGACCCAATGAAGATCGCACTCACGCAACGACAGGCCAGCGCGGGCGTTTACGGTTTTTTCCTGCTTTTTTCCATCGCCGCCTATAGCGTGACGGCGGGCTTTCCCAGCCCTCTCATTCCGGGATATCCGGGATCGGCCATGTTTCCACGGCTCGTGCTGATCACGATGGGCGTGATCTGTCTTTGGGGGGTGGCAACGGTGCTGCTGACCGGGCGCGGTGCGATCGGGGCGAAATCGGTCGAGATCCCGATACAGGCCTTTGTGTTGATCATGGCAATGTTCGCCGCTTTTGCCGTCATGCTGAATGTGGCGGGCATGGAGGTTGCGATCTTTGTGATGATCGGCGCGGCGATCTGGATCCGTACCCGTAGCCTGCTGATCGCGGGCGTTTCTGGGGTCAGCGCCATCGCGGTCATCTACATCGTCTTCGTGCAGCTTCTGTCTGTTCCGCTGCCGCTGTTGTTCCTGCCCCGCTACCTGTTGAGGTTCTGATGGATCTGGCATCCCAATTTCTGCCCGCGTTGGCGATCGCATTCGATCCGCTCAACCTTTTGCTGATCACCTGCGGCGTCATTCTGGGCGTCGCGCTTGGCGTGCTGCCCGGCTTTGGCGGCAGTCAGGCGTTGGCCCTGCTGTTCCCGTTCACCTTTATGATGGATCCCGCAGGTGCGATCATGTTCATGCTCGCGGTCTATTCCGCGGCCGAATACGGTGGCTCGATCCCTGCAATCCTCATTCGAACGCCGGGCACCACGGCGGCCGTGATGACGATCCTTGATGGCGCGCCCATGGCATCGGGCGGGCGACCAAAGCGCGCCCTGACCATTTCCATCGTAGCCGGGGTGACAGGTGGTATCATTTCCACCATCATCTTTTTGCTGGCCTCGTCCAGTCTGGCGTGGATCGGCTTGAAATTTGGCCCAAGCGAGATGTTCGCCGTGGGGGTCTTTGGCCTGTCCATCGTTGGCAGCTTTGTCGGCAAGGACCCGACCAAGGCGTTTCTTGGGGCCACCATTGGCCTTTTGCTGGCCACCATCGGGGACAGTTCTTTTGGCGGCACACGGTTTGTCTTCAATCAACCCTACCTCTTTGACGGCGTGCCCCTGATCGTGATGATCGTCGCCATGCTGGCTGGACCAGAGGCCATCCGCCTGATGCTAAGCCTGCGCTCGACCGCCAGTGCCAAACCTGCCAGCCTCGACGACAACAGCGCGCCCGAGGACGGGTTTTCAATCCGCGAATACTTCAAGCTTATTCCAACGCTTTTGCGGGGCAGCTTTATCGGGACGTTCGTAGGGGCCATTCCCGGACCCGGCCCGACCATGGCCGCCGTGCTGGCCTATAACGAAGAGAAGCGCTGGTCGAAAGCACCACAAGGTTTCGGCACCGGCAAAGACGAGGGCATCGCCGCCCCAGAATCCTCGAACAACGCCGTCGTTGCAGGCGCTTTGGTGCCCGCGCTGGCGCTGGGAGTGCCGGGATCGGGGGCCATCGCGGTCTTGCTGGGCGTGCTGATCTCGAAAGGCATATCTCCGGGGCCGACCCTGTTCACAGACGGCGGGCCGCTGGTGTTGGCCATCTTTATCGGGCTGTTGCTGGCCAATATCATCCTGCTGGGCGTCGGCCTGTTCGGTGTGCGGTTTTTCGTGCCCATCGCGCGGGTGCCCAGCGGTTTCCTTGGGCCGTTTGTCTGCCTGCTGCTGATGGTCGGCGTCTATGCCTTTGACAACTCGTTCAGCCATGTGGTGATGCTGATCTGTCTTGCGGGCTTTGCCTTTCTGCTGACCAAATTCGGGATCTCGACACTGCCTGTGATCCTTGGCTTTGTCATGGGGCCGATCATCGAAAACAATCTGGGGCGCGCGCTGATCATCGAGCGCGGCAATCTGTGGGACGTGGTCACCACGCCAATCGCGGCCAGTTTGTTGATTGTCTCGGTCATCACGGCCGTCTTCAGTTATGTCCGCGCGGTGCGCACCGAACAGCAAAGCACAGCCGCCCAGAAAGACGAAACGCAAGGGACAGTATAATGGGATCAAGCCCGACCTCTCTGCCTTGCATCCTGCTGACAGGTGCGCTGGGGTCGGGCAAGACCACGATCCTGCAAGACCTGATGCGCCGCGGGGATATGGCCGGGACGGTGCTGATTGTGAATGAATACGGCGAGGTCGGGCTGGATCATCTGCTGGTGTCCACCGCCGTTGAAACGACCCTGCTGATGGACAATGGGTGCATGTGCTGCTCGCTGCGGGGCGATGTGGTGGATACGATCCTCGGGCTGTTCTCTGCGGTCGAAAGGGGCGAGCTTCCGCCATTTCGTCGCATCCTGATCGAAACCACCGGCCTTGCCGACCCCGTGCCCATCGTGCGCGACATCACTCTTGATCCCGCGCTGGCGGGCAAGGTGCATCTTGGCGCCGTCTGTACAGTGGTCGATGGCCTGCTGGGCCCCGGTCGTGACGCTGTGGGCGAAAATCAGGTGGCACAGGCTGATCTGTGCATCCTGAGCAAGGACGATCTGGCCGATGAGTTGGAACTAGACCTGATCCGCGAGCGCACTCAGGCCCTTAACCCGGTCTGTCGCCTCTATCTCAAGGCGCGCGATGGCCTGCCAACAACGCAGGCACTTGAAACCACACATGACAAAGTGGCCGAAGCCTCTGAAACCGGGCACGGCAAGGGCCATGCGCATCACAGCCACGCCAGCGTTCACGGCGGTGTGGCAAGCTGGTCTATCGAAACGACGCAACCGCTTGACTGGTCGCGCGTGCGTCAATGGCTGGACCATATCTATTCCCTGCACGCCGCGCGGATGCTGCGAATGAAAGGGATATTGGCGATCGATCCGGCACAGGACCAGAGTCTGGGCCAGAGTCTGGCTCAGGATCAGAGTCAGGGCCTGCTGGTTCAGGCGGTCGGACCCGTGGTCAGTCCGCCCAAACGGATCGACGTCGCAAGAGCGGACCGTGCCACTTCACGCCTTGTCTTGATTTTCCGGGACCTTGATGCCAGGGCAATTGCAGAGTCATTTGTGGCAATTACAAACCATGATCCTGAAAAGGAAAGGTGACATAGAACTGCCGACAAATGGAACTGCGTAAGGATCTGGGATGAATACCCCGACTGCCCCCAAGTCTAGAACCAAACTTGCCTACGATGTTCTGAGGCGCGATATTCTAAACGGCACGTGGCCGCCGGATCGTAAACTGATGCTCAGTGAGTTGCAGACCCACTATGAGCTTGGGGCGATGCCGCTGCGCGAAGCACTGAACCGGCTTGCGGCAGAAATGCTGGTTGAAAAGCATGAACAGCGCGGCTTTACCGTTCCCTCGATCAACCTTGATGCCTACGTCGAAATCCAGAATGCCCGCATCGCCGTAGAGGCGATTGCCCTGCGCCAATCGATTGCCGCCAATGTGGACGGCTGGGAGGATGAACTGGTTCTGGCCTTTCACCACCTCAAGAAAGCCGGGCCTGTTCCTGACGGTGGCCAAAGCGATTTCCTGCTGACCGAAACATGGAGCGAGAACCACGGGCGTTTCCACCGCACCTTGCTGGCGGGCTGCGGCAATTCGTGGCTGATGTCGGTCGCGGACAAGCTGTACGAACAATCCTCGCGCTACCGGATGCAGCGCCGCTATCTGTCCAGCCTGCAACTGCCGATGCGCGAAACGCTGATAGAGGAACATCAGGCGATCATGGAGGCGGCCCTTGCCCAGGATGCGGATCTGGCCGTGTTCCGGCTTGTGGATCACTACAGGCTGTCGGTCGAGATCGTCGTGGGCAGACCTGTCAAAGTCTCGATGGATACGCTGAAACTGGATGTCGAGGACTGCGGCGATTAGGGGCTGCCCCTTCAGATAGTCGTCCTGACTGCGGTGTTTGCTGGTGCTTTTGAGACATCCGATGCGCCGCTTTCACCGCGCATCGGGGTTTTAAAGTTCTGATCAGAAATTGCCCAGTGACCAAAAGAACGTCTCGCCAGAGCTGTCGTCAACACCGTCATTGTCGGTACTGGCAAAGGCGGCACCATCGGCAAAGATCGCCAGACCTTCGACCTTATCAACCACATACCCGCCCTGCGCGCGCAGATCCGGGATCAGGTCGCGGACCTCTTCTTTTGTCACGACGGGCAGAGGGCCACCCAAGGGCGCGGGCACCATTTGATCCAGCGCAATGCGGTAGATTTTCTTGACCTTTGCCGCTGCACCGATCTGGTTGTCGCGCTCGATCACATAGACATAGTCGCCGTGCGCGACGATCTCTGACAGACCGATCCAGCCCGTATCGACCGCATCGAGGGGATAGTGCACCGCGCCCCAGTCTTTCGTGTCAGTGTTGTAGGCGACCAGTTTCACCTGCCCCTTGGGATCGTCGCCCCATTCCCGCTGAACCGCCATCCAAAGCGTGTCACCAATCAGTGTAACCCCCTCAAAGCCAAAGCGTTTCTCAACGGCCAGCAATGCGGCAGGCAGGCTGATTTCCTGCTTTATCTCGCCCATTGCGTTCACATGATACATCGCATGCGGCACAAGACGATCCGTGCGCCCCTCTGACGCCAGCCAATAGCCGCCCTCGCCATCCAGTGCGATGCCTTCGAGGTCCAGCTTTTGCGCGGCGTATCCGGCGCGGGTAACAGGCAGCGCGCTTATGATCTGCGCAGGGCTCACCTTAGTGTCGATGGTAAAGATCGTCGGTTGATACCCATAAAAGCTGTCGTTGACCGCATAGATCATGCCATCTTCACCAGCCACCATACCAGAAATAGCGCCCCAGCCGATCAGTGTATCCGCCCCGGCAGAGGTCATTTGCGGATAGGCGGCGGGGGCCTCTTGGTATTCATAAATCATCACATGGCTGCGCACACCGCCATCTTCGATCAGATCAGCCTCGTTCGCCGTCACAAACAGATTGCGCGCAGGGATCGCGATTGCGCCTTCGGGTGCGATGCCAGAGGGCAGGATCTGTGTCAGCACAGGCGTCTTCGGATCGCTGAGGTCATAGACACCGACAACCGAGGCGCGCTCTGCCAGAATAAAGACATAAGGCACGCCGCCGAAGGTCGCAAATTCCATCCCCTCAGGTTCGACACCCTTCGCGTCAGAGCGTTTGTCGGGGTAATGCCCTGTCTGGATGACCGCATGTTCAAAGCTGTTGCCAGCCTCGTAAACTTCGGTGCCGTCCTTGTTGAAAATGGTCCAGCCCCGCGACCCGCCGTCCATGTCGCCCTCGTTGGCGATAGCAAAATGATCGCCGTCGATCCACTGCACCCCGTCAGGCTCGCGCAGACGGCCCATCTGGCTTTCGCTGAGAATCAGCGCGCCGCGCTCGTCCGTGGCGTCGATCTGGTCCAGATCCACCGCGCCTGCCGAAAAATGGCTTAGGATCTCGCCCGTTTTGGACATCACGACGATGTGGTTGTTTTCCTGCATTGTGACGACAATTTCGCCCGCCGCGTTCACGTCGACAAACTCTGGCTCCGGGTCTTGCGGCGCGATCTCGGCCAGCCCAGTCACGTCGATCTTGACCATCGTGTCACAGGTGGGCAGCCCGTCGATCAGATCAATCGCAACCACATAGCCACCGGGCATCTGCCCCATACGGCCGTCGCCAAGGTCTTCGTCGCGCTCATTCTCGATTGCGATGGTTATAAAGCTGGCATCGGGCGCCACGGCTGTGCTGTCGGGCTGACCGCCCAGATCACAAGACGCCACCCGCGCCATCGTAGTGATGTCATAGGCATTCAGCAGACCCGAAGGTTCTGTGTAGCTCACCGAGGTATTCACGCCGACAAGCGCAGTCAAGCCCACCACCGAGACCGCCGTAGGCTCTCCGCCCACATCGATATTGCCCTTGGGCTGCGGTGCGGCCGGGTCGGTGATGTCGATCATGCCGATGACGCCCAGCGGGCTGTCGGAATAGACCAGCGTCATGCCGTCGCCCGAGGCGCTGATGATTTCTGCCGAGGATTCCGCCATGGGATCGGCGTTGTTTGCAAAGGTGGCAAAGCTGCTGATCCGGTTGAAATTCGCCTCTGCCACGGCTGAC
>CALGTJ010000104.1 GCA_937901435.1 uncultured Rhodobacter sp.
CTGGGGATATCGCGCGCGAGATAATAAATCGTGAACCGCACTCCTTGTCTTTAACAAAAGGCCATCGTGCATGGAAACGAGCACCCGGCGGGGCAAGATTTGTGCTAAGGCTGGGTCGCGTCCAGAACAGGACTGTCGGCCTGTCACAACCTGCTTTGAAATGTGGCCGGGTCCGGAGTACACCCTGAAAGACCGCAAAAAACACATCACCCCGATGAATCCAAAAATGGAGGAGCCTCGATCATGTCGCGGTGGGCCGCCGAAATTCAGGCATTGAACCCTGAGACCGATTACGAGCGGATCTGCTATCTGCTTGGCGCTTATGAGTTCTCGTGGGACATTGAAAAAGCGTTGGAATTTGCGCTTTTCCGCACCTATGGCGTGCCGTCTATCTCTGGTCTTTTGGCGCGCACCGGGGCGTTTCGGGACGACCCGCGCAAGCGCTATGACGATACGGAATTACTGCTGTCCGAGATTGCCGAAAATGGGCAGGACAGCGACAGGGGCCGCGCCGCGCTGGCGCGCATGAATGACATGCATGGGCGCTACCGGATCTCGAATGACGACATGCTTTATGTGCTGTCCACTTTCATCGTGGAACCGGTGCGCTGGCTGGAACGGTTTGGCAAACGCCCGATGACGCAGACCGAGATACAGGCCAGCGTGTGCTACTATCGCGCCCTTGGGGAAAAGATGGGGATCACGGAAATTCCCAAGTGTTTCAAGAGCTTTGCGGCCTACCAGCAAGGGTATGAGAACGCCCATTTCACCTATCACACCACCAATGCCGAAATCGGCTGCCTCACGCGGGATTTGTTGCTGTCGATGTATTTGCCCAAATGGCTGGTGCCCGCATCGCGCCCGGCTGTGCACGCGCTTTGTGATCCGCCGTTACGGCGCGCGATGGGGTTTGCGGACCCACCGCAGTGGCTTGAGAGGGTTTTGACCACAGCCTTGCGCGCCAGAGCGCGGTTTTTACGGATCCTGCCCGCGCGCCGTCGTCCCAGACGGATCACAAAGCGTCGCCGACCGGGTTACCCTGACGGCTACCGGATCCGCGACCTTGGCACCTTCCGCTAAGGCAGGGAACACTGGCGGACCTTGATCGCATCAGGGAATGGATGCCCCACTGTGCAGGGCTGTTCAGGCTGACGCCGTTGACCGTGATCTTGATTGAGTTAAAAGACAAAGATCTGAGTGACCGTCAAAGATGGTTTCTTTCGTATAATATCGAGGGGCGGTATCGGGGTCATGGTTTTGGAAAGAATGCGCCAAGCCTTTGATCAAGGGCCAACCTTGGATCAAAAATCAGTCTTGGATCAAGGGCCGCACAGGCGTGCGCTGCCTCTTGGACCCGCCGCCATTCGGCCCTTTTCTGCAAAAGCGTCCCCGTTGTGACGCAAGCCACAGATCCCTTGGCAGGCGACAGCAAGACACCCAAAAACCGGGCGTTTGCCTCTTTCATCAATAGCCTGACCTCACCGAACATCCTGCTGCCCAATTTGATGGCAGCGCTGATCCTGGGGGTCTTGAATATTGCCACCGCACTTGCGATTGGCACTTTGATCTTTTCCGGCCCGCTGGCCCCCTATCAAACCATGGGCATCGGCCTGTTCCTGATCTCGACCTTGGTGGGCGGTGTTCTGGTGCCCGCCGCCAGCGGCTACAAGGCGATCGCCTCTGGCCCCCGCAGCGGTCAGGCGCCGATCTTTGCCGCGATGGCCGCCTCTGTCGTGGTCGTCATGGGAGAGGCCCCCGCAGAGAACATGGCCGTCACCGTCGTTGTCACCCTCTTGATCGCCACCGTCCTAATCGGCGTTTTTCTGTTTGTCGTCGGTTTTGCTAAGATCGGCGCGATGGTGCGCTATATCCCCTTTCCGGTCATGGGCGGGACCTTTGCGGGGCTTGGCTTTCTTCTGATCAAAGGCGGGATCCTTGTGGCGCTGGGGCGCGATGCGGTCAGGGCCACCACCCCCGGCCACGTGTTATCGGCGGACTTGTTAATCCAACTTTTGCCTGCCGCAGGCTTTGCCATGGCGGTTCTGGTTTTGGAAAGAGTCATAAAATACAAACACTTGATTCCTGTCCTGATCGCCCTCAGCATCTGTAGCTTTTACGTCGTTCTCTTTAGTCTTGGCGAAACCATGCAAAGCGCCATCGCCGCCAATTGGCTGCCTCAGCCCAGCCAGACAGGATCCTTTCTGCCGATCCTGACATCCGACCAGATCGCGCTGGTCGACTGGACCGCCGTTGCGTCCCAGACCGGGGCAATCGTGGTTCTGGGGCTGTTATGTGTGATCATGTTGTTGATTGATGTCTCTGGTTTCGAAATCCAGATCAACCGCGACCTCGATCCCGACTACGAGCTTAAAGTCGCAGGCGTTTCCAACATTATCGGCGGATTGATCTTTAGTCCCCTCGCCTGCCAGTCAAATTCAGGCACAACGATTGCGGTGCAAATGGGGGGCACACGATTTGTCATGATCCTGTTTTATGGGGCGCTTGTGGCAGGTGTCATCTGGATCGGCCCTGCCCCCATCGCCTATATGCCGCCATTCGTGCTGGGTGGGTTCCTGATGTACATCGGCATCAAGGCGTTGATCCGCTGGGTCTGGAACGCCCGCCACAGGCTGCCGCTGGGGGATATGCTGGTGGTCCTGTCAATTCTGTGCGTGGTTGGCGGGTTTGGAATCCTGCAGGGCGTCGGCGTCGGGATCGGGCTTGCGACCGTTCTTTTCGTCCATCGATACAGTCAGTTGAGCATTATCAAGACGCGGATGTCCGGGTCAGAATATATGGCCAATATCGACCGCAGCATTGAGGATCAGGCCTGTCTGGACGCCCATGCCAAATCCTTGCAGTTGTTTATTCTGCAGGGCTATTTGTTCTTCGGCTCCTCCACCCGCTTGCTGGAACAGATCAAAACCATGCTGGACGGGCCAAACCGGGGGCCTCTGGCCTATCTGCTGATGGATTTTCGTCATGTGGACGCCATCGACACCTCGGCGGCAAATTGTTTTGCCAAGCTGATGCAATGGTGCAAACGCGATGGGCTGACCCTTGTTCTGACCGGCGGATCGGCGGATATGACAGAGCGTCTGACGCAACTGGCCCATGACCTTGGCGTGTACGGCACGACCGTGCAGATCTTTCACGATCTCGAAGAGGGGGTCGGCTGGTGCCACGACGAGATCCTGAAACAGACGGCCAAAGACAAGGACGCGCCGGGCCAAACCAGCAAAGATCCCGGCGCGGACGCCGGGTTCGAGCATGTCCTCGCAGAACTTCTGGGCAACGCCAAGGCTGCCGCGCGTATTTCACCTTTCTTTCAGCGGGTCGAATTGGTCAAGGATCAGCGCCTCTTTACCCAAGGCGACCCCGGAGACGCGCTATACCTGATCCTGCAAGGCTCGATCTCGATTGTCCTTGATGTGCCCGGCAAACCTGCCCTGACGGTGCGCACGATGCGTGCGGGCGCGATCCTTGGCGAGATGGCGCTGTATACAAAAGAGCCGCGCTCTGCCTCGGCGGTGGCCCGGCAAAACTGTGTGCTCTACCGGCTGGATCGTGAAGGATATGAGACGTTGCAGCAGACCTACCCCCGCGCCTTTGGCCTGTTCCATTCCTATGTGGTGCGCCTGATGGCCGAACGTCTTGGACGGGCCAACCGCGCCATTCTGGCTCTGTCGCGCTAGGGTCACCCCGCCCGTTTCAAAGCGACGCCATGATCGACCATCCGCACAGCCCCGACACTGACAGCGACAGGTTGCAACGCCCCGTTCCCGATCGCCCTAACCCTATAGTTTTGCAGATCAAAGCGTGGAAAATCATGGTGTCCCCTGAGGAATGAGGCGTATGATATGACCATTGATCAAATCCAAAGGCACATCCCATGAAGTTTAATCTATTCATCGCCACAGCAGCGCTTGCTGCGTCTTTGACCACCTCTGCCATGGCGCAAACCCCGATCATCGTCGGGAGCAAGGCGATATTGGGAGTTGGGATCGGGTCAGAGGCAAATTCTGCCGCCACATCGCTCAAGGCGTTGCTTGGCCCCGGCGACGACAGCGGATGGGTCGATGGCTGCGAGTTCAACGGCGTTCAGGAACGCTTTATCACATGGGGCGGGCTGACCGTTTATTTCGAGGTCACCGACCGCGGCCCGGTCCTGATCAACTGGTCCTACGGGCTGGATTATGACACCGGCCGCGCACGCCCCGGCGGCCCCGAGATCTCGCAAATCAAACTGCCCAAGGGCGTCACGATGGGCAGCAATTTCACCACGGCCGTGCGCAGCTACAACGGAACACCTGTCCTCAATGACGTTTTTGGCGTTGGAATTTATGACGGAGATGGCTTTGCCCTCATGACCAAAGACGAAAATCTGAACGGCCCCATAGATCAGGTGGCCGTGCCGTATTTCATCTACTGCGACTAACGAAATTCGCGAAAGACCAGCATTGCTTAACGCCACCTGACATCAAAGATTTCAAGGCCTTAAGCGATGCTGGACACGCAAGGTTTTTCGCAAAACGCTATGTTACAGACGCTAGAGGGGGCCTCCACCTCCAGACCACTCTCTTGCGAACCGACAGCCTGCGCCGCGATCTTGGCACCCGCGCCTGACTTTATCTCAGAACGTCGCGCTGTCACCCTGCGGCTGATTTGTGCCGAACATTTTCTGAAACCCACGCCCTAACAGATTTCCCATCCCATTGATCACACTGAACAATGAGGGCACGAACAGCAACGACAGCATGGTCGATAACAACAACCCCCCAATCACCGCCACCGCCATTGGCGCACGAAACTCGCCACCCTCTCCGATGGCCAGCGCGCTGGGGACCATGCCTGCCGTCATCGCGAAGGTGGTCATGATGATGGGGCGCGCGCGTTTGTGGGCCGCGTCGATCATCGCCTCGTGTTTGCCCACCCCCTTGCTCATCGCCTCCAGCGCGAATTCCACCAGCATGATGGCGTTCTTGGTCACGATGCCCATCAGCATCAGAAACCCGATCACAACCGACAGACCTATCGCATAGCCCAGCAGATACAGCGCAAAGATCGCGCCGCCGATGGCCAACGGCAGGGACAAAAGGATCGTCACGGGGGTGACGAAACTGGCAAACAGCAGCACCAGAACCACATAGACCAGCAAAACACCGGCCCCCATCGCAAGGCCAAAACTGGTAAAGACCTCGCCCATGACCTCGGCGTCGCCCGCGCTTTGGATCGAGGTGCCCTCTGGCATGTCCAGCGCCATCGGAACCGACAGCGCCGCAGCACTGGCCGGTCCCAACAACGCCCCGGCAACAAGGTCGGCCTCGACCGTAGTGCGATATTGGCGATCATAGCGTTCGATCGAACTCGGCCCCGTCGATAAGGCAACATCGGCCACTACACTCAGCGGGATCTGCCTGCCATTGGTGCTGGGCACGCGCTGCCCCTGCATCCGGAACAGATCGCGGCGCACGTCTGGCGCGATGCGCACCACAATCGGGATCTGCCGCTCTCCGGCGTTGAACTTTGCCAGATTGGCCCCGGTGTCGCCAATGGTCGCGATCCGGATCGTATTGGCCAGCGCCACCGACGTGACCCCCAGTTCCGCCGCCAATTCCGGGCGCGGCGTGATCTGGATCTTGGGCCGCGCCAGCGCCGACGAGGTCGAGGCGTTCTTGAGGTCGTCCAACGCGTTGATCTGTGCGGCGATGGTCACCGCCGCCTGCCGCGCAGCCGCCTCGCTGTCGCCAAGCACGCTGATCGACAAATCGCGCTGGCCATTATCGGTCAGGATAAAGATCCTTGCATCGGGCACGCCCGCAAGTTTTTGTTCGATCAGGTCCTTGATTTCAAAGAGCGATCTGTCGCGCTCGGTTTTCGATCCGATATTCACCGAAAGTGAGGCCTTGGCGATATTGCCAGAGCCGCCTTCAACAAACACGCCCTGCACCTCTGGGATTTCCTTGATGATCTGGCTGATCTCGCGGGCACGGGCGCGGGTCTCGTCCAGCGTTGATCCCGGAGGCAGCTCCAGCGAGACGCTGGCCCGTCCGGTGTCAGAGGGCGGGATGAATTCGGTCGGCAGCAGCGTGGCGGAAAAGATCGAGCCTGCGAAAACGCCAAGGCCAAGGATCAACGTCGCGATCCGGTTGCGCAGGGTCCAGCCCAGAATACTCAGGTAGCCGCGCATGACGGGACCGTCCTTTTCTTCTTCGGGGGCGATTCCGTCGCGCAGGAAATAGGCCGACATCATCGGCGTGATCAACCGCGCCACCAGCAGCGAGAACAGCACGGCAACGGCAACCGTCAGGCCGAACTGCTTGAAATACTGCCCCGCAATGCCCGACATGAAGCTGACCGGGGCAAAGACCGCCACGATGGTGAAACTGATTGCGATCACGGTCAGGCCGATCTCGCCCGCCGCCTCTTCGGACGCCTCATAGGCGGGTTTGCCCATCTGGATGTGTCGCACGATGTTTTCGATCTCGACAATCGCGTCATCCACCAGAATGCCGGTCACCAGAGTGATCCCCAAAAGGCTGACGGTGTTCAGGGAAAACCCAAGGTAATTCATCACGATAAAGGTCGGAATGATCGACAACGGCAAGGCCACAGCCGTGATGATCGTGGCCCGCCAGTTGCGCAGGAAAATCATCACCACGATGATCGCCAGCACCGCGCCCTCGTACAGCGTGTCCATCGCGCTGTGATAATTGCCTTCGGTATAGACCGTGGCATCATCCACCAGCGTAAAGCTGACATCCGGATAGGCCTGCTCGATCTCTCGCAGCTTTTCCTTGGCATTGTCGCCCGCCTCAAGGTCACTGGCCCCGGTCGCGCGAAACACGCCAAAGGCCACCACGGGCTGTCCGTCCAGCATGGCAAAGACGCGCGTATCGCTCGCGCCATCCGTCACGCGCGCGATCTGATCCAACCGCACGGTGCGCCCCGACCCCAGCGTCAGCGGCGTTGCGGCCAATTGCGCAAGGGTCTTGGCACTGCCCAGCGCGCGGATCGAGAAGCGGCGCGGCCGCAGCCGGCCGCCGCTGC